>DASZFK010000687.1:0-5645 GCA_035939855.1 Candidatus Angelobacter sp. | reverse complement strand
CGTCATTGCGAATGGTGGCATTGCCGTGGGTCGTGTGCAGATGACGATACTGCGACACTGGAAACATCCAGGCCTGATGTTCCAGGCTCTTGGCATAACTGGCTTCGAGAACTTCCTTCTGGCCGGCACGATGGACGAGGCTCCATTGCACTCCCGATCGCTTGTTCAAGAATTCCGCCATGCTACTCATGGTGTACCAGCGAAACGTGCCCTGCTCGGTAAGGTGCTTCGCATGTCTCATCCAGACCTGGAGCGCAGGAATATAAATAGTGGCGCCGAGAGGATGCGAATACACCAATCGAACGACATGTTCCATCGACGTAAAGTCGGTAATGCCAAGCAGCCAGGATTGCACAGTCGCCTCGGGAATTCTGTCGATGCTCATCTCCTCCAGACTGGCCTCCGTGCCCAGGTGGAGAATCGGAAACCCCCAGATTGCCGATCCGTCGCGGCTGTTGTCGCGATAAACCTGCGTCGGCCCCATTCCGGAGTCACCGGAAAAGTAATAGGAGTTGTATCCGTGCTGCTCCAGCCAGCGCGTCACCCATTGCGGATGGTTTCCCAACGGCGCGGAATATTCTTTGATCGGTTTACCGAGAACATCTTCGAGTACCTTGCCGTTTAGAGCGAGGAACCCCTCAAAAGTAGCCTGGTTGTCATCACTCAGGTTTTCGCCAAAATAATTGTGGATCCAGCCACCGTGACTGCCAATGGCATCACCGTGCGCCGCAAGAAAGCGAATCCACCTTTGTGCCTCTGGATTGTTCTGTACATCCATGCCCTTGCCGTCGTTTAAGTGGTCCACGTCGGGGCCTGCGGTGAAGTGCAGAGAAAATGGTCCTTGATCGAATATGCCGGCTTTATCGAGCAGGGCAATACGACTCAGCGATTTGGCGTCATCGATGTGCCAATTGAGCACCAGCCCGCCGATTCCATCAGGCACAGTCGCCAGAAAAGGAAGATGTAACATGTCCACGGCGAAATAGTGAAGAAATGAGTGAAGCAGCAGCCCATCGGTGCGGCTTTTCAGATAACCCAAAGGAAGATTTACAAACAGCACATCGCCACTTCCATGCTTGCGGCGGCCCGCCACCAAGCCGGCTTCCGATCGCAGCAAAGCCTCTCCATCGAACTTCCCCGAAGTGCGGAACGATGCATATTTCAGGTCGTTGTATAGGTAACGTGAAAACGTAAAGCGGGGCTCGACGGAAAGGTTTCCCTTGTCGACTTCTCCATTTTCAGCCTTCATCGAAGCGGGATGCAGCGATACCGAAGGTGCGAGGCTGCCCATCGGGACATATTTGCCAGGAGGAATGCCAAGCGTTTCCATGGCTTTTTGATTGCCCCACACGCGGACCTGCTCCATGGTGTTCTTGCCGAATTCGTCGTACATGGCGTAGCCCACGCCAATCAAGTCCGAAAGCCGCGAGGCAAACTTCGGGAAATGGCCATTCAGGTCCCAGGTGCAGGCATCGTAGACCAGCATGAGTTTGCCGCCACGCTCGACATACTCGTGCAGAGCGCCAATCAGGGTGTCGTTGGCAATGCGATGAACTTTGTCCGGAACAATCAGTCCTGCAGCCTCAAACCTCGACATCGGGTTCAGCAAGGTCGAATCACGGACAATTTCCAGGTGCAGTCCCTCTTCATCTGCGGCATCCAGCCATTGATGAATCGAGGGATCACTGACATCGGCGGCATCGGGAACGAGCAAATACAACGTGTCCATGGTCGTGCCCGGCCGCGGGTCGCCGCGATGCATATAGGCAGCGGTGCTGAACAGCGCGCCCAACAGCACCACAATGATGGATCCGTGTTTGATGAACTTCTTCATGGCGTGCCTGGTGCTGCCGGTTCCTGGTTCAAGCTCTTGGAGCAAGCCACTCCATTCGCACGGCGATCAGCGTGTAGTTGCGCCTCTAAGCCTTGAAAAACCGCTTCTTCCAGAATGTTCCAATGCGAGCTGTAGCGCAGCGACTCGGATAGCGCCAGCCAACATAGCGCGCTGTTCTTGTCTCCTGTCTTCACAGCAGCTAATGCCACTAAGCCCCATGGATGAGGGTCGTAAAGGTCTTTGAGCCAGGCGGAGGCAAACTTGGCCCGCCATTTCGACCAGGCCGAGCGCGCGTTTCCATCCTTTAGAGGAAAGTCGGCCAGCAACGGATACACTTGGGCCACTACATCCGGATAAAACGCGGGCTGCACTTTTTGAATCGACGATCGAAACCATTTGTGATTCTTGTCCCAAAAAACATGGTCGATGGCGCCTGCCAGGTCCTTGGCTTTTTTGTCAGTCGATTGCGATGATTTCTGATCGCCAAAACGAGCCTGGGCCTGAGCTATGTCTTTGAGGGCGGCGTAGACCTCCATGTTGTCCATGAACAAGGCAACGTGGTTTTTGCTGGAAACGTGGTAGATGCCTAACCGGCCGTTTCTTAGCTTCTCTAACTGGGCTTGGGCCTTTCTTATACTTTCTTGCCATTCTGAGGGAATGCCGCCATCGGGCGACAAACGGTAAAGAAGCTGCAGCCACAACGCCAGCATGGAATCATCGGCGTCGGCTGGACCGCTGACCTTCCATTCACCATTTTTCTGGCGATAGCGATCAAAGCGACCGTCGTTGCGTTGCCGTTGCAAAGCCCAACGAATCCAGCTTAATCCTGCTGCGTGAATGTCTAATCCTGCATCCTGGGCGGTGATCAACGCTTTTGCAGCAAAGTATGGTTCCACGTAATCACCATGGATCTGTAACAGCAATGCGCCGTCAGCAGACCGGTAATTCTGGGGATCAAACTCGATTGCGGAAGCCGGTGCCGTGTAGCTGCTGGATACGCACAATGCAAGTACCAGGATGATGAATGACCCGCGCATTATGCCTCCACTCTGCCTTCAACTCTGGCCCATAGAGTTCCATACACAACGCAGTCGGGTGCAATTCGGATTCGAGGGGCGCTTACGGTCGTAGGTGACTTGGGAGTTCCAATCTGGGTCCCGGCGCCGATCACGATCTCGTCTTCTGCCAGCATTGGTCCCTTGACGCAGCAATTGGTGGCAATATGAATCTTCTTTGTACTGATCAGGCTTCCCTGGACTTCGGCTTGATCGCGCAGCTCAATGTTCCCGTTGCCTTTGGCGCTGCCGAAGATGCGTGTGCGCTCATCCACGCGAATTGATCCGGTAACGATGATGTTTCCGAGAAGCATCTCGCCCGAGCCTAAATGAAGATCGCCATTGATTCGTGATTTTCCGAGCTTGTGTATTTTTTCCGGCAGAGGATCGACTCCCGTAACATTCGCAACCTCGCCGAACTCGCCACTCGACGAAGTAAAGATTGCGGGAGCATGAGCCCGCTCAAAGGTACACCCCTGTGAAATGTGTATGGCCTTTTCCGATGATGCCCGGCCCAGCAGCCAACTGCGTGGTCCTGTTACGATCTTGCCTTCGGCATGAACCCATCGAAGCACGCAGCTTTCTTCGCCCAGGTAAATGTCCTCCTCTCCCAGAAGACCGCGAAAGCAATTGCGCTTGCCGCCGTAAAGAGCATGGGCGGCATAGACATCCTTGGTAAAAGCCGGGTTGTCGGGCAGCGAACATTGTTTGGCGAACAGGACCAAGGTCTGGACGGTATCTTCAGGGACATCAAAGATTCCGTCTTTGCCGACCAGCAGCACGTAGGCTCCATCGCTGAGCCGAGATTCTATGATGGAGTTGCGCGCCGCGCAGCTCGCCAGATCCTGCTGCAGAGGTTCGATATAACGGCGAAAAGAACGCGCAAAGTTGCGGATGTTGCCATCGTCTTTGCGCGTTGGCAAAGGCATCGCGTCCTTGCGGCGAATGGCTTCGAGAAGAGCCGGCGCCAAGGGCAAAGCAATCATCGCGCCGGTGGTTGCGGTCAAAAACAGGGGAGCCCACACCGACGTCATGCCGATGATCCCTCCACCGCAACCGGAGCAACCCGAGAGCGCTCGGTTTTATGCCAAACCATTTCTTTGCCCAGCAACGGTTCGATGATCTGCTGCCATGCCGCGCGCGATACGCTGATCAAACTCACCGAGAATCCCAGAAACGTGAAGGGCAGTAGCCGGATGCGCAGGCGCGAGCCATCGAGCCGGGTGGCAGCCGCGATCTCAAAAAATGCGGCAAAGTTGCCGAGCGTGGTAAACGCAGCCAATCCCAAAACCGCAACGCCTCCGCCGATGGGCGCTCCTGTGTAGAAGAGCATCAAGGCCAGCAGCCATCCCAGCATGAGCACTGGCGCCATGGCATAGACGCCTAGCAACAAGAGGCCGTCGAGGCGTTCCAACCAACTTACGTCTTTGCGATGGCTGAGGGCCGCCGCGTATTGCACCATGGCCTGATTGTGGCCTTTGGCCCAGCGCATGATCTGGCGAATACGTACCGGCCATCGCTCGGGCACCTCTTCATAGCATTCAGCCCGGTTTTCATAGACGGTTTTCCAGCCTGCCATAAGCAACCGGAAGGTTAGATCGGTGTCTTCGGCCAGTGTGTTTTCATTCCAGCCGCCAATCTCATCGAGCGCATCCTTACGAATGCCTGCCACCGTCCCGCCGTATTGCGGAACGAAATGAAGGTTCATACGGGCCTGCTGGTCGACCTGGTAGCCGCCTGAGCGTTCAAGGTCAAGCAAGCGAGTCAGGAGTTTTTTGCCGACATTCAAAGGAACCACTCTTCCCATCACGCTGCCTACTTCGGGATCGAAGAACGGAGACACCAACTGCCGGATTAGCGCTTTGCCGGGGATGTAATCGGCATCGAAAACCAGGAACAAATCGGTGCGCACGTAGGACATCGCTTCTTTCAGAGCTGCCGCTTTTCCGGGTTTACCGCCGGTGCGATGGAATGGATTGATCCTTCCCGGATAGCGCTCGACAAAGTCGTCGATGATCTCCCGGGTGCGATCCTTCGAACGGTCGTTGACCGGCACGATGAAAAGCTTATCTGGTGGATAATCGACTTCCAGAAGGGCGCGAAGGATGTCGGCGATCACGGCCTCTTCATTGTGGGCCGCGATCAAGATCGTCACCGCTGGCCAATCGGCTGTGTCAATGTCGATGTAGGGATGGCGTTGGCTTCCCATTACACGGTTGAGCGTGAAGCAGTAGTGCCGCACCGTGTAAATACAGATAAGTAGAATTACGATACCAAATAGTTGGAGCAACATGCGCCCTCGCGAGTCCGATTTTTTGAATCAACAAATTATGATCTTTAGTTCGGTCGGGCATTGCCCCTCCGCCTGAGAGAGATTGGGGCCCAGAACCAGGTATTAATTACTTTCCAGTAAACATTGTTTCCTAACTATTTCTACGTACTTCTTATTGCGTAGCCCAGGTTGACCGGGAAACCGCTAGCTCGACCTGGTCCACTTTCTCAATTCCTTGAAATTGTTGCCAGCTTTCCAACAATGGCCGCTTGCCATGGAACCAGCGTGAAAGACTTTCTACAATTCTTTCTGCTGCACGTCCATCGCCATACGGATTTCCGCGTTCCGACATCGCACGATAGGCTTGGCGGTTGCTCAATAGCTCCGAAGCCTCTTCCACAATAACTTCCCGTGAGGTACCGACAATCCGGGCAAGACCCATCATGGAGGCTTCGGGACGCTCGGTCACCTTTCGCAGCACCAG
>DASZFK010000686.1:0-13462 GCA_035939855.1 Candidatus Angelobacter sp. | reverse complement strand
GCGCAGCTTCGGAAGCCATCGAGTCAGGTTCAGCAGAGATCGACGAACTCATCCACCAGCGGCGAACGAAAAAGATCACCATCGGCAAAGGCAGGAAATTCCACACTGAGACCAAAGAAACGCCCGGCCCGGAAGCCCAGGTGGCCCTGATTGCCCTCGATCCTCACACCGGACAGGTTCTCGCCCTCGCCGGTGGACGGAACTATGGCATGAGCCAGTTGAACCATGCAGTTGCGCGGCGTCCTACCGGCTCGATCTTCAAGCCGTTTGTCTACGCTGCTGCCTTGAATTCCGCCATCAATGGAAGCCAGCCGGTCTTCACCCAGACCACCATGCTCGATGATTCCGAATCCGTCTATCAATACGGCAACAGGGTCTATGCTCCCAGGAACTTTCACAACGACTATCACGGGGAGGTGATTGCCCGCTACGCTCTGGCCCACTCTTTGAACAATGCAACTGTCAAGCTGGCCGAAATGGTTGGCTACGACAATGTCACCGAGTTGGCCAGAACCGCGGGTATCTCGTCGGTGAAGCCTACCCCGGCGATGGCTTTGGGCGCATACGATGCTACTCCGCTGCAAATGGCGGGAGCCTATACTATGTTTGCCAATGCGGGCCTGCGGGTGGAGCCTCGGATGGTCAGCTCAGTGCAAAATGCTCGTGGGGAAACTCTTGAGAGCTTTCCCATAGAAACCAAACAGGTGCTTGATCCGCGGGTGGCCTACCTGGTCACTCACATGATGCAAGAGGTGCTGAACTCTGGAACAGCGGTCCGCGTTCGCTCCTTGGGATTCACCGCCGAAGCCGCAGGCAAGACCGGCACCTCTCACGACGGCTGGTTCGCGGGTTACACCAACAATGTGCTGTGCATCGTCTGGGTAGGCTTCGACGACTACAGCGATCTGGGCCTCGAAGGCGCACACTCCGCCGCGCCGATCTGGGCTGCGTTTATGAAGAAAGCAATTGCCCTCCCTCAATACAAAGACGCAAAACCGCTCAGCCCGCCGCCGGGTGTAGCCTTGGTAAGGCTCGACAAAGCTACCAACTTGATTTCGAATTCAACTTGTCCCGATTCTTATGAGGCAGCATTCATAGAGGGCACGGAGCCAAAAGAAACCTGCAACCACATCCCGGTAGCACAAGAAGAAAGAAAATCTCTGAGCCTCGCTCAACAACCAAACGAAATGGCGTCGATAAGAAACCACACAGACGAAATAGCCAAAACAAGAAATTAGTTTCGTTCGTCCCGAGGCTCTACCCCGTGCCCCAGCGAGGGTAGAGCAGAGGGACCTTGAGTTACGCCTTTCTGTCAATATCGCTCCATCGCGTTTTTGTTCGCCCGTGAACCTGCCTTCGATGATTTCTCTTCTGCTGATTTTCCAAATTCGTGTTTATTAGCGTTCATTCGCGGCTAAATGGTTTTTGGTTGTGGCTCCGCTTACGTTTCTGTCTCCGTGGTGGCTTTTGGTTTTTTTCGCTTAGAATAAATCGCTATGACGACAAACAAGCAAGTGCTGCTGGCCAGCCGTCCTACCGGCTGGGTAGAAGAGAGTAATTTTCGAATTGCTGAAGTTCCTGTTCCGAAGCCTGGCGATGGCGAGGTCCTTCTGAAAGCCGGCTATCTCTCTCTCGATCCCTACATGCGTGGCCGCATGAACGAAAAATCTTATGCTGCCACCGTCGATATCGGTGGCGTGATGACCGGACAGGTCGTTGGCGAAGTGATCGAATCTAAGAACAGCAAATTCAAACCAGGCGACACCGTAACAGCCTATACAGGCTGGCAGCAATACGCTATTTCCGATGGTACCGGAATGCGCGTCGTCGATCCCAGGATCGTGCCGGTTTCCGCCTACTTGGGCACAGTCGGCATGCCCGGTGTTACTGCCTGGTATGGTCTTTTGAAGATTGGAGAGCCTAAAGCCGGAGAAACCGTCGTGGTCTCAGCAGCCGCCGGAGCGGTAGGCAGTGTTGTCGGTCAAATTGCCAAGATCATGGGTTGCCGCGCAGTTGGTGTCGCTGGCGGCCGCCAAAAATGTGAGTATGGTGTAAAGGAACTCGGCTTCGATGCCTGCATCGATCATCGCTCGGACAATTTGGCTGAAGCCCTGGCGGAAGCGACGCCCAAAGGCATCGACGTATATTTTGAAAACGTAGGCGGTCCTCTTCTCGATCTCGTATTGGCACGATGCAATCCGTTTGCCCGTCTTCCTATATGCGGAATGATTGCCGACTACAATTCCACTGAACGGTATGGCGTGAAGAACCTGATTGCCGCCGTAGGAAATCGCCTCAAGCTGCAAGGTTTCATCATCTCCGACCATACTCAGATTTGGCCCGAAGCTCTAACCCAACTTGCCCACTGGGTTCGCGAAGGAAAACTCAAATATCGCGAGACTATAACCGAGGGCCTGGAAAATGCTCCCAAGGCATTCATCGGATTATTTAAAGGAGAAAACTTCGGAAAGCAGCTTGTAAAAATGTAGTCTTAGCGACAGGCCATCAAGATCAAGAACATACTTTTTCTCCACCAAACGGCTCCTCCCTCACTGCATCGGTGCATAAGTGCGATTTCCCCAATGACATTTCCACCTGAAGCCTGTCAACCCATTGAAACCTCGCATTATGCCGGTCCGGATTCAATACTTTTCCGAATTTCCTACGCTAATATTGCTCACCGGCCCATATAATCACTTCGCAAAATAAGACATCAGCGCTACAGATCCTGGAGATTGCTCATGCGACATGTTACCAAGGCCCTCGGAATCATACTGTTTGCAGCTTCTGCCTGTTTCGGGGCGTTCGCCCAGACTCCAACCAGCAATGCCGCCGCCAGCGTCAACCAGCGCGGAATGGGTAACAGATTTTCACCATCTGTCCGCACCGGCAATACCACGACAGTCATTGGTAGCGAGAGCTACACCTATGCTGTGCCTATGTTTTCGTTGCCCGGACGCCACGGGTTGAATCTGAGCCTTTCCCTCGTCTACAACAACCTGATTTGGACGAGCTCTCTTGGAGCAGGGGGAGTAATCTACAACTTCGACTCAGCTTATCAGCCCAACGGCGGCACACCAAGCTACGGATTTCGCCTGGATTTTGGGTCTCTTATCTGGTTCACGAGCAGTGGCTCCACGAGCGGGCTACTTATCGATGCAACCGGTGGCAAGCACGCCTTGATCTACTCGGGCAGCGGCAACGTCTACAACACGATCGATTCGACTTACATCAGCGTTCAGCATACTGGTGGCGATCAACCGAGCGATGTCTTAACATACAAGAATGGAACGCAAGTCTTTTATCATTTCGCCATCACCAATGCGCTTGGCAACATCACTGTAACGCAACCTGTCAAAATTGAAGACTCAAGCGGCAATTTCATTACCATCAATTATGCTGGCGGCAATCAGTTTACTCCTCCGGCTCTAAGTTCAGTGGTCGACACCGTTGGCCGCACTCTTAAGTTCATTTATAACAATGGCCTCCTCAGTTGTGTTACGGATGGGACGGCCTGCGGCGCTTCCGGCTCTCGCACATTCAACTTTACTTGGAATACAAGCTACATACTGAACTACAATTTTTCGCAGATAGTTTTTAATTCCTGGTCGGCTGCTAACCCTTTGCAAGGCAACAACTTCCCTTATACAGTGCTGGCTGGAGTGACCCGGCCCGACGGCACTCAGGTAAAGTTTAACTATGGAGACTGGCTGATCGTTAATGACATTCAGGAGTTCAGCAATAATGGCACGCTAAGATATGAAACAAATTACAATTTCCCTTTAGCCAGCGCCGGACAATTGAGTAGCCCACCCGCTTATACCCAGCAGACAGCTACCACGTTTGATAAAGACGGCAACAGTAAGCAAGCGATTTGGTCCTACCAAACGGTTCAATCCAGCCCTCTTCCGGCGGAGAAGATCATCTCTTGTTTTGCCGTAACAGATCCCGCCGGTACTATACATATCACCACCTTTCGAGCAAAGGCGACGTATTTGACGCTTTGCCTATACAGGCAGCCACCGCCACCGGATCAAGCGCCCCCTGCACATCCGCACCAGCTACGGTCTTACGCTCGATCAATACGCAATGGACTTCGGATACCGATGCGGCTGGAAACCTTACCGGTCGTAATCCAAGAGCGCAGACCATAACCACAATCCTTAGCGACGGCATTACACAATCTCAGACCCAGATCGTCGCCTATGACACACACGGCAACCCCACGGATGTTCAACAATTCGACTTTGGCTCCGGTAACCCGGGGCCGTTACTTAGGGAGGCCGTGGCCACATACGCCACCAATTTGGGTAATATCTTCGATCTACCCACGGACCTACAGGTCAAGGATGGGAGCGGAAATGTACTAGCTCACCAAACATTTACTTACGACAATTATGGGGCTACTCCACTCCAGACCGTAAACCCACTACCGCAGGGGTTCGACAATGCGAACTTTGGCGGCACAACCTCGCCGTCTCGAGGAAATCTCACCGCTGCAACTGTATATGCTAACGCTTCCGCCGGAACCGGAGCCATTAACAGCACATTCGCCTACGATATCCTCGGAAACATGTTGACGTCTCAAGACGGCTGCTGCAAGCAGGCGACGGCTTCATATTCGGCTGTCACCCAATATGCTTACCCGGACTCCATTTCCGTTGGCCCATCTGGAAATCAATTAACTACTTCTATTATCTACAACCTGAGTAATGGCCGGGCCGCCACAATTACCGACTCCAATGGCTTGAAGACACAGCTAAGCTATGATATTGCTGACCGGCCGACGAACACGACCACCCCTGACAATCTCACTACCACGATAACGTATGATGACGCAGCAGCAAATCCGGCCGTCACCTTTTCCAGCACTGCGAGCAGTTTGACAACCAAGAGCGTGCGCGACTTCCTGGGGCGATCTTTGCTGACAGGCATCCTGAACGGAAATTCGGTAGTGAGCACCACCGCCTATATCAATGACTTGGCGGGACGTCCAGTTCAAATCAGCAATCCTTATGGCCCCGGAGATACAGCTCTATATACCAACTACGTATATGATGGGCTTAGCCGAATGACATCGGTTACGCGGCCGTCTCTTGCAGGTACTGTGCAAAACAGCTCACAATTTCAATATGTACCAACTACCTTCACCGATGCAGCCGGGACTGTTCACTCGGGCTTATCTGTGCAAACTACCGATCCGGCTGGAAAATCGGTACTGCGATATGAAGATGCATTGGGGCGTTTAGTGAGAGTAGATGAACCTAATGGGTCTTCTATAGGGACAAGCTCTACTGCAAGCGTAACAGTGAGTGGTCTTTTGCAACCTGTCATCGGCGCAGGTTCTACTCCAGGTCTGCCGGCAACCCGCATTCAAACCAGCGGCGGCAGCAGTAAGATCAAATACTTTTTCAGCGCGGGGGGCGCCAGTCAGAACGGCGCTACCTATTCCTTCAGTGTGACCGTAAAGAACCAAGGTCAAACAGCCGTGAAACTGGCGGGAAATTTTGTTGACGGTCCGGTGGTCCAGCCAGGGACAACGCAGAGTGTCAACTTTACAGGTATGGGAGATGGTGTCGACATAGCTCAGTTGTTGTTCGAAACGCTGAATGTCGGCGATTCGATGGATATAGTGGCTTCGGCCCCCGCGATTGCAAAAACCTCAGATGGCATCAACCTGATCCCCTCGTCGAACCAGAACTTCGCTTCCGGCTGGACTGCCTGGAGCGGCGCGGTCGCAACCCTGACACAAGGACAGACGCTTTCCGCCACCCGCATTCAGACCAGCGGCGGCACAAGCAACATAAAGTATTTATTCAGTGTTGGCGGTCCCAGCCAAAACGGTGTCGGCTACTCTTTCAGCGTGACCGTCCGGAACCAGGGCTTAACGTCCGTGAAACTGGCAGGAAACTTCGTTGATGGTCCGGTGATCCAGCCAGGGACAACGCAGAGTGTCAGCTTTACAGGCATGGGAGATGGTGTCGACATAGCTCAGTTGTTGTTTGAAACACTCAACGCCGGCGATGCGATGGATGTAGTTGCTTTTGCCCCGGCCATCGCGAAAGTCTCGGATGGCATCAATCTTATTCCATCAGCCAGCCAGAACTTCTCTTCGGGATGGACCGCGTGGAGCGGCGCCGTGGCGACTCTGACCCAGGCACAAACTGTCCCCGCTACCCGCATTCAGACGAGCGGCGGATCCAGTAACATAAAGTACTTCTTCAGTGCGAGCGGGGCCAGCCAGAGCGGCGTGCGTTATTCCTTCGGCGTGACCGTGCGCAATCGAGGTGCAGCAGCCGTGAAGCTGGCAGGAAATTTTGTAGACGGCCCTGTGATTCAGCCAGGAGCGATGCAGGTCGTCAACTTCACGGGTATGGGCGACGGGGTCGACATACCTCAATTGCTATTTGAAACTCTAAATCCGGGTGATGCAATGGACGTAATTGCTTTCGCTCCAACCATTGCGAAAACCTCAGATGGCATCAATCTGATCCCTTCGTCCAGCCAGAACTTCTCTTCCGGCTGGAGCAGTTGGAGTGGCGACGTAGCGACTCTCACCCAAGGAAGAACCGATGTTGGAGCAGTGGATGAAATTGACGATGCTGGAACTGTCTCGCTCGCCGTGGGAGGATTCAGCGCCACTGCCTGCTACGGTAACAGCATCAATTCCACTTGCAACGGCCAGCCCGGCAACAACACTTCATCCCAGTTGGCGTCTACTCTTGCGCAAGCCCTTAATGTCTCTGGTTCTCCCGTTACTGCCGGCATTTCAGGCTCAACCATCAGTTTGACCTGGCGTGAAACCGGTCCTAACACGACGGCTGTCGCTGCCTTGATCTCAATCGCCGATAACCCGGCGTTATTTCCCAGCAGCTCTTTTAGCAGCCAACCGGCAAACTTTAGTGGCGGGCAAGGCCCTTCGCTCAGCAACCCAAATTCGACCTTCTATAGCTATAATGCCCAGGGCCAGTTGCTCCAGGTAAAGCAAGGCCAGCAGACGCGCACCTATCAACTGGACAGCCTTGGACGCGTGACTTCCAGTACGATTCCCGAAACCAACTATCAGGCTGCCACAGCAACATATACAGACTTTGGCGCTGTCTCTCAAATCATCGATCCGCGGGTGCTACCGGGGACCACCACTCACATCACGACCACATTTGCATATGATCCATTGAATCGTCTCAAGACAGTTACTTATAACGATGGAACTCCAAGTGTGACATTTACATACAATCCTCCCCAATCGGGCAACAACACCGGTGGCCGTCTTGTGAACATAACAAATGGAGTCGCGTCTGAGACTTATCAATATGACATTATGGGACGCCCTAGTGTTTGCTCTAAGAGCATAGGCGGGCAAACTTATGAGATTGACTATCACTATCACACAGACGGAACTCTTGCTTCCATTACTTACCCCTCTGGCAGGATCGTTGCAAGTGACGAAGATAGCATCGGGCGTCTTACTCAGATCAAAAACAATGGCAGCAGCCTTTTAACGATTAACTCATATAACGCCGCTGGCCAAATCTTAACCGAAACTTTTGGTAATGGCATAGCGGGCACCTACACTTATAACAATCAAATGCAATCGGCATCTGTGAGCTACGCTAACTCCACAACAACGCTCTTAAGTCTTACTTATAATTATGGCGGCGCTGAGGACAATGGCCAGATCCTGGGCATCACAGACGGTGTCACTCCATCCCGTAGCACAAGCTATATTTATGATGCGCTGGGCCGCCTGCTCCAGGCACAGACCAGTGATCTTACATCGCCAAATACCTGGCAATTGCAATTCGCCTATGACCGTTATGGCAATAGAGTGAGCCAGATACCAACTGGTGGCACGGCCAACATGCCCTCAAACCAAGTAGGGATAGAAGCTACCACGAACCGTATCAACTCTGCGGGCTATTCTCATGATGATGCCGGAAATATGACTGGCGACGGCCTGTTTAACTACACGTTCAACGGCGCAAATCAAATGACATCCGTGCGCCCGCTGAACAGTACTACACCCATTGCGGCCTTCAGTTATGATGCGGCAGGTTTGCGGGTTGTAAAAAACAATACGGTTTACGTCTATTCAGGAAGAAAAGTCATTGCCGAATATGCCTCAGGAGCCGCGGCCAACGCTCCCAATGTGGAACATATTTATCGTGGCCGAATGCGCTTGGCGACAATCACGGCTGGAGTCATTACATATCATTACGGCGACCACCTCTCCAGGCGGGCGGACGCCGACGCGAATGGCAACCCCTTAGGGAGCTACGGTCATTATCCCTACGGAGAAACCTGGTACCAAACCGGAACTATTGACAAGTGGAAATTCACGAATTATGAGAATGACAGTGAGTCGGGCCTGAACTACGCCGGCGCCCGTTTCCACTCTCCGCGTCTTGGCCGGTTCATGTCTCTTGATCGGCGAGCCGGAAGCCGGCACAACCCACAATCCCTGAATCGGTACGCGTATGTAGTCAACGATCCGATCAATTTGATCGATCCAACAGGAAATGACGACTCTTCCAGCGACGATCCACCGGGAGGAGTTCCTTGCGAAAACACGTTCGTCGGCTGTGGTGACACTCCTCCTTTGCCAGATGATCCACCAGTTAACTGGAACGACCTGCCGGACGCCCCAACTCCGAAGCCGGATTGTTGCGATCCCCCTTCCACGGTAATTGAAGTCAATATGGTATTCAGCGCTTTGAGCTTTTCGGATATTCCAGATAACTCGGCAAATAGCACCACTGGAACCCTCGACACGAACTCAGGAGAGTCGGACGCATTTGTAGAAGGCTCTCTCGCGTACGAAGTTTTTGGGCCGCCCAGCCGCAAATACTGGTCGGCAGCCTACGGAACGGTTGAGGACCTGTTTATTGGATATACAGCAGTCTTTGGTGGAGGCGGGACGGTGCTCACCGTTGGTCCCACATTACTTGCGGTGGGAACTGGCTGGTACTACAGCCTCGGAGGCATAGGCACAACTGCCGCCGCTGTGCTTGGCCGCTATCCCGAATACATAGAGGAGGCGGAGGAGATGGGGGCTCGTGTTTTAAACATGCCAGGAAAGCTTTGGAATTTCTTGGACAATTTGGGTGAATCATGGACTGCAAACCGGGTATTTCTGGACCGGCTGATGGCGAAAGGCACGGACATCTATCTCGCATCCCCTCTTTCCCGGGCGACTTTCGACACGAACTATTGGCTGGAACTACAATACTTAGGGGATAAGCTAAATATAGATCCGTTTGAATTGGCCAATCCTATAATGACGCATTTGATGAAATGATGAGCAGATTATGTTCGAAGTAGTTGCACGATTCATAATAGACCCAATCATATTCGTGTTGGGTCGCTTGATCGGGGGTATCTATAAGCTGTTTTTTGGTTGGTGGCTGGATCCAAGGACGAACCGAGGGCTCGACGATCGCCTCGCTCAAGAAGTGCGCGAAAAACTCTCGTTTTTATTTACCGAACATGGTGCCAGCGTTGTCCCAACTGAAAATAAATACCCCCGAGGAATGGATTTCTCCTACATCACAGTGGAGGCCGGCAACCTGCGCCTCCTGTTCTTGCGGGGACGGGGTGATCTCACGGTGCGGGTTGCGCCAAAATGCGCTCCAAAGGAATTTCATGAACTGGCGCTGGTGGCCATGGTGATCAAAACCCCGCAAGGGATAGGTCGGCGAACGACACTACACGGACTCGATGATGTAGACAAACTGCTTCGGGCCGAATGGGGCAGTTTGAATCAGGCTCTCTCACCCGCAGGGTATCCGGCCACCCGGCAGAGACTGGGCTCGATCTATGACTTATCGGGAGACGAGCTGTGGTATGCGGGAATACGGATACCCGAACATTTGCGCACTCAGTTTCCAGATAAAAGTGGAGCGAGGCGCAGGCTTTGACAAATCCGGTCGCGCAGCGTTCAGTGGCGATTGAGTTCAAGAAACGATGAATGGCTTTTCTGAAATCGTAACGACCCGTAAGGAGGCTTCTTATGCGAATGATAGCCGGATCTGGCTTGACTATGTTTTTTAATAGCGTTCTCTGCCGTTCAATCCCTTGCTGAAATTCCCTGGCTAGCAATCAATAAAACGATCCATTAAAGCTATTTTTCAAGATCGCCCCAGACATCTTCAATTTCCATAAATTCTTCGAACCCCGGCACAAGAAAACCAGCTTAAGAGATTCTATTTTTGGAATTCTTCACTGATTACTGGAATAAGGTTTGTTTTTGACAAACACCTGGATTCCGAAGCATAATTCAACCCCATTGAAACGCTAGTGGCGTGGCGTTTTGGGGAGAACTTGACTTGCAGATTGCCGATGATGAGGCCCGTCGGACGCTTTCAGAAATCGCACTTCCGGATCTGCGGAGCCAGTGACAGAAGAAGTTGATGTAGCATAGCCATTCTCTAGGACACACAAAGCTCACGACCTAAGCCTGAAGCAAGTCGCAATTCTTCAAATCATGAAGACGACCCGGCCAAGGCGAGTCAGTGTTGCTTTTGTATTTGCGATGAATGAGTGTTCATTCATGTTTTGAATTGTGAAATGCCTGATTAAGTGTGAGGCGCCCGCGAAAGAGGAGATCGTCCTCACCCAATGATTAAGGAGGATCTAAATGAAATTGTTGAATCTACTGGCACGTCTTACGATAGGCCTGTTGCTGGTCGCGAGCATTGCCCATGCACAAGGTGTCGGCGCCTCTGGAGATATCAAAGGAACGGTCACTGATCCTCAAGGCGCGGTTGTGACCAATGCTACCGTGGAAGCGGTTGATGTTGCTAAAGGCACAAAGCGAAGCGTTCCAACCGATAGCAACGGTCAATATCAGGTGACCGGTCTCTTGCCGGCAGTGTATACGCTCAGTGTCTCTCATTCTGGATTTACCAACGAAATAATAAAGAATGTTGTGGTCAACGTAGGGCAGACCACCGTTCTGGACTTCCATCTGAAGGTGTCGTCGGTGGCTGAATCAGTCGAGGTGTCGACCGAGCCTCCGATTGTGGAAGTAGACAGAAGCCACCAGTCCAATACGATCAACTCAGAATTGATCCAGGATCTTCCCATCAACCGTCGCGACTACCTGACACTTACCTTGCTGGCCCCTGGAGTCACAGATTCCACGCGGCTGGCCGGCGACCAGGATTTTCGTGTTAAGCAGACGCCGCAAAGCGGTCTTTCCTTCTATGGCAGCAATGGCCGCGGCAACAGCGTCACAGTCGATGGTGGCGAAGCCAACGACGATTCCGGCGGCGTGCGCCTCACCCTGAGCCAGGATGCCGTGCAGGAATTCCAGATTAACCGCAGCAACTATAACGCGGAACTGGGCGGCGCCAGCGGCGCAGCCATCAACATCGTTTCCAAGAGCGGCACCAACGATCTGCATGGAAGCGTGTATGGCTTCTTCCGCAACGATGTTTTCGACGCGCGCAATCCCTTCGCCGTCACTCAGGCATTGCAACCCAACCAGGTTTTCAATCCGGCCAATCCCGATGGTACGGGTACACCGACAAAGGATGAGCTTTCTCGGCAACAGTTCGGCGCAACTGTGGGTTTTCCTATTACGAAAGATAAGACCTTTGTATTCGCGGCGTTTGAAGCATTGCGGCAGAACGCACAGAATGCCGTGCCCTTGCTCACCAATACGAGCGTCTTCCGGCCTAACGGCGGGCAACAGTCCATCATCAGTGGCCTGCTCAACCAGACGAATAACAATGTGCCTTGCCTGACCGGCCAACCCGCTGTGCCTTCCATAACTTGTGCACAGATACTCACGAATGCATTGACGATCAGCCAATTTACCGGCCTGACCGCAGCTCAAACAGCACACAACCAGTTCCTGGTGCAACAGTTCGAGAACAATGGCGGCGTATTTGCTTATAGAACACGTGAATACCAGTTGTCCGGACGCTTGGACCACACCTTTAGTGACAAAAACCAGGCATATTTGCGCTACAGCTTTGCGCACGACCTGGACGAAAATCCCGACGTGCAATCGCTGACCGGGTTTTCCCGTGGAAGTTCGATTCACGCTTATGACAATACTGCTCAGGCCGCTTGGTTCCATCAGTTCAGCGCCAGAACTCAGAATGAAGCCCGGGCTCAATTTAACTACAACAACTTTAGCGTGGTCCCGAATGAACCCGGCGAGGTCGGGCTCGACATCCCTGGCTTCGCAAACCTGGGAACCAACATCTTCCTGCCCAGCTTCACGATCGCGCGCCGCTGGGAGTTCGCCGATAACTTCACCATTATTCGGGGAAAGCACACCATGAAGTTTGGCGGCGCCGAATTGCTGCGTGGCAACCACACCGAATCCCACACTTTCTTCCCGGGAAGGTTCGTATTCGGCAGCCTGCCTGGCGGCCTACTCAGCCCGTGCCTCCAAGTGCCGGCGGCTTGTGCCACGAGCGGGGGATCGTCGCTCATTACGGCCTTTCCAACGACACTCAACCCGATTCAATCGGCTTCTTTCGGATTCCCGCAGTTCTTTCAGCAGGGCTTTGGCAATCCCATTTACAACTATCCTCGCCCGTGGACTTCCCTTTACGCTCAGGATTCCTGGGCCTTGGCTTCTAATTTCACCTTTAACTTTGGTTTGCGCTACGAACTTGATGCGCAATACGGAAGATTGAACACGGATAAGGATAATTTTGCTCCGCGTGCTTCATTTGCCTGGGACCCGTTCAAAGACCACAAGACGGTGATTCGCGCCGGGTTCGGCATCTTCTATTCGCCCATCTATGGCCAGATCGCCGATGTGGTCCAAACCCTGGGCGAGATCAACGGAGTGCGGCCGATTGCCAATTTCCTGATTCCGTTCAGCCTCACCAATCCCTTAAACGCGCAACTGATCTTCGGAACTCTATTTGCCAACGGCAAAGTCGCGTGTCAAGCACCCGCTCCTGGAAATGCCGCTTGCATTACGCCAGCCGACTTGGCTGCTCCTCCGATCAACCTGACCATTACCAACAGCGGACCACGGCCACCGGGGACGGTATTGTTCAGCGGGCAACCGGATTATCAGAACCCTTATTCGCAGCAGGCTGAGTTTGGAATTGAGCGCGAGATTACGCCCGGGTTTTCGGTTGCTCTGAGCGGAATCTACGTCCACACCCTAAGGCTGCCGGTCGCCATCGATACGAACAACCTGCCAAGCGCTCCCTTTCAAAACGCTACCCTGGCGAATGGGTCGGTCGTTTCTTTCCGCAACTGGGGAGCTCCGCAGTGCGCAGCTACTCCTACGTTGTGTTTTGCGGTTCCTTCGTTGCTTCAGACTGACCAATATTCGTCGCAGGGTTCGGCTCTTTATGAGGGCGGCATTCTTGAGATCAAGAAGCGCTTCAGCGATCACGTCTCCGTCATGGGCAGCTACACCTACAGCAAAGCCTTTGACACGACCACCGATTTCAACAGCGACTTTGGTCCCCAGGACCAGAGTAAC
>DASZFK010000685.1:0-15316 GCA_035939855.1 Candidatus Angelobacter sp. | reverse complement strand
TACGGCCAAAGCCAGTAAAGCGCGAAGCACAGATACGCTGTTGGGGAGGCCCACAGAAGACTTCGTTGCCATAATCGTCACCCGCTTCCCTTCGTTAGCCACGGTTCAAATCGCGGAGATTTATACGCTGTGCGGATTCTCAATGGTGTTTTGGAATAACTTGTTGCAGAATCGCAACAAGAGTGATCGAAAGGGCGGGCCTTGGGTGCCGCATCTCATTGCAGGACTAGGGCTTGGCGGGTAGCGCGGATCGCTGAGCTTTTGCAATGGATTTGACCGCGGTCAGTTAGGGTGTCGTTGCGAAAATGATACAAGACCGAGGATCGGCGATCTTCACTGCTCGTTTCCCGATTCGAATCATTCTCAAGAAACAGGGTTTTAGGAAATTTTGACATTAATCCGTAATCGCTTGGCAAATAAGGAAGTTACGGAAATGGGAAGACCAATATAAGGTTTGCAGCTGAAGTGATTTTCACTGCTTTCACCTGTACAATGTGCGGCATAATTCTGGAGTAAGGAGAAGCGGCACCTGTGGCAACCCCTGGCCAAAAGCTGCGTGCCCTACGCGAGGCGTTACAGCTCACGCTTCGTGACGTCGAAACTGCCAGCAACAAGATCGCCCTGGAGCACACCAACGAAGAATTTGCGGTTCCCTTTAGCCGCCTCTTTGGCATTGAAGCCAAGGGCGTTGTTCCCAATATTTATCGGCTGTACTCCCTGTCGATCATCTATCACACCGATCTTCTCGAATTGATGTCCTGGTACGGTGTTGATATACAGAGCATTCCTTCGGACTTGAAATTTGGACAAAGCCCGGTCACCCACCGGCTTGACACCAAGCTGGCTTCGCAATCTGTGCATATACCGGTGGAACTCGATCCTTCGTTTAGTCCCGCGCGGACCGTTAACTTCACGATGCTGGTGCGCAAGTGGGGAAGCGTGCCGATGGCTTATCTCGCGGGCTTAAGTAAAGAGAACTTCCTGTATGCCTACGTGGGGACGGAAGATTTCACCATGTATCCGCTGATCATGCCCGGCAGCTTTCTCCAGGTGGACGAATCGCGCAGTGACGTACTCTCGCACGGCTGGCGGTCGGAGCATGAGCGGCCCGTTTATCTGGTAGAGACCCGCAACGACGGATTTCGCGTGGGTTGGTGCTCTTTAGCTGAAACGTACCTGGTGATTCATCCTCATCCGCTTTCATCGACGGTAGTGAAGGCCTATCGCCATCCTCAAGATGCGGAAGTAATTGGGCAGGTCGTGGCGGTTACGATGCGCCTTGTCACGCCTGACGATCACTTTTCTCAGCCAGGCAAGAAAGTACGTAAAGAACCATCTTTAAATGTGATTCACACCCTCCCCCTTGGTTCTGAGGAGAAGCAGCCTTGAATTTTTCCGACAACGTTCGGATCAGTCCATCCGGCGGGGCGGACTGCAATGGGACAATTTCCTCCGCCAGTTCGGGAATTGGTTTGCGCAAGACGTCAACGAAAACCGAGCTATGTACCTCGCTCATCGACTGTTGCAGCGTCTCATCGCCATACATCCTGGCCAACCCCCAGTGGCAGTATTTGCCATCCGCTTCTCGCGAATTGGCCAAATACTCCAATTGGGCCAGGGTTGAAAGCTGGTTCAGGGCATTTTCCCGTAAGCGTTGTGAGGCGGTTTTCATGGAACCAGATCAAAGTATATAGCGATTCAATAGGGGATGCGAGATGACCAAACGTTCCATCAGGCCGCGGACGATCTACATAGTCGCTTATGTGCTGTTTTCGACGATCTGGCCGGTCGCCGTTGAGATTCCGCGAATGCAGTACAACGTGCATTCATGGACGTTGGACTTTTTTGATGTGTTTCTGCCGCTGCTGCCCCTGGTCGGGCTTTGCATTTTGATTTTTCGGCGGTCCTTTCATCGTGTATTGCCGATGTATGCTGTCTATGTTGTCTATAGCTGTATTCATCAGGTTGTCTATATGTTGATCGATCCCCATGTGTTCGCTACCCAGGCTGGGTTCTTCATTGAATCGATAACCATTCTGGTGCAAGTGGTCCTCATCTATTCAATTCTTCGCCGGTTGTGCAGCCAGGTTCCGCGCTTCCTGCAAGTGACGAATTGGCTCTTCATTGCGGCGATGGGCGTATTTGTGAGCATGGCGGTGGTTTCCACTCTTCGCATGCAATCACATCCAGGCTTCGCCCAGGGAGGCATCCATAGTTCTGCCATCATTAGTACGAAACTTGTTTTATGTGGGATGATTTTATTTGTTTTGATCGTAAAAAAATCATTTGGGCTGGCGGGCGACAATCCTTTGCTGCTCATCGTCCTCGGCTTTGGCTTGGTGGAAGCACTTGACTTGGTTATAGCTCCCATTTTTCTGTATTACGGAATTCATCGGCTGGCTTTGTTATATACCTACGAAGCAATCGCCGGGGGTACGGGCGCCGTAGAGGTCGCGCTGGGTTATCTGGCTGTGCTCCATCAAGCTGAAGAGTCAAGCACCGCTACCCAAGCTGCCTTGGAATTCTCCACGCAGCAGCTCGATAGCATGAGCGGAGCCTTTGCCAGACTCATTTATAAGCGTTAGTTTATGACGATTCTTCTAGTGCTGGTCGCGTGCGGTCTGATTGCCTCCATAGCAGTGCTGTGGGCGTTCCGATCGGTCCACGCACCGGCTCTATCTGAGCTGGAAAAGCACATTCAACCTGTCGATCTTGCAATCCTGGCCAATTTGCTTGACCCACAGCAGGAGCAGTATCTGAAGAAAAACCTCAAGACCAGGCAATTCATCCGATACAAGCTGATGCGATTATCGGTTGCCCGATATTACATGGGGCGCGCCTCCAGAAATGCCGTCGTTTTGATGAATGTTGGCAGGTTAGCCGCCCGAAGCCAAAACCCGGCAATGTCGAACGCCGGACGCGCGCTGATGGAGGCCGCCGTGCGACTGCGAATATACGCAACTTTCGCTCCCGTCATGCTGACCTTCCAGATTTTCTGGTCCAATCCATATCGTTCATTCACATTGTTCCTTGAGAGCTACGACCAAACGAAGCACCGCCTGGCCCAATTGACCAGCCTTGAAGCGGCCATTCCAGGGTGATGTTGTGCTGCGGTCGATGTGATGCTGGGCCGTTCAGTCTGATCACCAGTGCCAAAGTGCATTCAGTGGGCAGGAAACGTATATTCAGTGCATTCGATCCCTTCGATACATGAAGACACTCGTCGATTAGCAGTTTCACCGATTAGCCAGCCAGGGATCGACGTTGCCGGGCTATCCGTATGGGTTTTTGCTTTGCCCATGGCCGGCGAGAAGGCCGTCCGCGACGAGGAAAAGCACGCATGAAAATCTGAGCAAGACCGATCTTTTCCCGATCTAGCGCCGGGTATCCTTCAAGAATCTCTTCCACGGTCGCGCCCCGATCCATCATGTCAACAGCTAGGTCAATCGGGATTCGTGTACCACGGAAAACAGGTGTGCCCTGCATGACCTCAGGATCGGACACGATCATCTGTTGCGCTTTCCTGAGACGCTCTAATTCTTGACTTACTTCGTGACGCGCGGCTTTTACCTCAATCACTATAGCTCGGCCTCCGCTAAGCATAACGAAGTCCACATGTGGCGAAGCTTCAATGGTCTTTGCCACTTCGCGCCGAGCGGCCAGCGGCAAAAGGCGCAGTCCTTCTGCCTCCAGCTTTAGGTAAATCAATTGTTCCTGTGACAGCAGGCGACGTACTTCACGACCTACGCGCTGGCGATGTGGACGGACTAGCCGTTCGTCGATGAGCTTGTGTACAGTCTTGAGCGGAAGCTTAGTTACAGCGGAGGCTTGCGCAGGAGTGTAGCTTGAATTCTTCACTTCATAATTCTACTCTAAAGCGAGAAGATTTATCGAATGATCAGCGTCCATCCGTGAAAATCATTGGTTAAACGATCTTATCCGGCCTTCTCTTATGCCAATCTGTTGCCTTCTGATAAGCATGTGCCAGGGCCAGAACCTTGTCTTCTGCGCCGGGAGCGCCGGCGATTTGCAGGCCGATGGGCAGTCCTGATGATGAGAAACCGCAGGGAATCGAGATGGCCGGCAACCCCAGCGCGTTAAACGGACGGGTGTTTCTTAGCATCACCAGTTCTTTTTTTCTTAAGTCCTGGGGCGCGGCCTCAAGCTCGGCGATGGTTGGCGGCAACGACGGAGAGGTTGGAGTCACGATCAGGTCGACATGCTCAAACATCTTGAGCGCCTCGCGCCGTGAGCGCAACAGCTCGCGATAACTCTGAACATATTGAGTCGCAGTAAAGTCGGCCCCGTTTCGAATACGGCGCAAGGTTTCCGGGTTGTATTTGGCCTCGTGTTGCGGCGCATATTGTTGATGGTAAACAAAAGCTTCACACATCATCACCGTGCGATCGACTTCAGTTGAAAGCGTGACTTCAGAAATACCGGAGGTCAGCTTGCCCAGTTCGCCCATCGCGCGATTCACTGCGCTCTCCACTTCTTGATCAACTTCCCTGGAGAAATCGCGCGCCACTCCCAGGCGCAACGATGCTGCCTGCTCAGCTTGTTCTTCAATAGCTTTGGGATAGTGAACAGGGGAAAATTTTTGGCAATAGAAATCCTGGGCATCGTAGCTGGCAATCACTTGCAGCATAAGAGCAGAATCGGCAGCCGTGCGGGTCATCGGGCCCACATGATCATAAGACCAGGAGAGTGAAATCACGCCTCGCCCGCTAACCAATCCATACGTCGGTTTAAGGCCCGTAACGCCGCAATAGGAAGACGGCAGCCGAATCGACCCTGCGGTGTCGGTTCCAATGGCGCCATAGCAGAGTCCGGCGGCCACGGCTGCGGCTGATCCCGAGGATGATCCTCCGGTAATGCGAGTTGTATCCCAGGGATTGCGCACGATTCCATAATGGCTGATCACAGAACTGCCACCGTACGCAAATTCGTGCAAATTCAGCTTGCCCAACATGACTGCGCCGGCGGATTTGAGCCTCTGGGCTACATAAGCGTCACGGCTCGGAACATAGTTTTCCAATACTGCGCTGGCTGCAGTTGTCCTGACGCCCACAGTTTCAAGCAGGTCTTTCAGCGCCAGTGGAATACCGTGCAGTGGACCTTTCCAGTTTCCCTTTGAGATTTCCGATTCCGCCTGCCGAGCCTCTTGCAAAGCCGATTCGGCGGTTACGGTGATGAAAGCTTTCAGAATTGGATCGAGCCGCTCAATCCGATCCAGGCACGCGCGGGTCAACTCCACCGGGGAGACTGTTCGCGTCTGCACTAGCCGGCTGGCCTCTGCCAAATCGAGGAAATTGAGTTCTTCATTGGCATTCCGGTTCATGGCAGTGAGCATAGCACGATGAGCGATTGGCGAATTGAGTGACACCGTCGGCAATTGGCGCTTGTTTTGACTTGCAACCTGGACGCGGATACGGTAAGAAATAACTGTATAAGGGGCATGCGTGAGATGACCATTACGCTCGACATTAGACCTGAAATCGAAGCCGAGCTTGTTCGGCAAGCTGCTGCCCAAGGGAGTGCTCTGGAGGAGTATGTTGCGAGCCTGATCGAGAAGGCCGTGAATGCTCCGGTTGAATCAGCTCGATCCCATCTTGATGCTCTGCACAAGACCCTTCGCGAGACATTTGAATCAGTAAGAGGCCTGGCGGATGATGTCGACTTTGCCCGCAATAAATCCACGGCTCGGCCAGTGAACTTGTCGTGAATGGATTCCTTCTCGATACAAATATTCCATCAGAGCTGATCCGCACTCATCCTGATCCCAATGTTGAATGGCTTTTTGAGGAGTTAGCAAGGGTACAATGTGAACACCCCAAGCAGGAGGATTTCCGTGGCCACCGCAACGACGACAACAATTCCGAAAAAGAGATCGCGACGATATCTGAAGCTACTCGGTGTACTTGTGCTTTTAGTCGTGGCGCTGGCGGGATTGTTTTTCACTCGCCCGCTCCTGGTCACTGCGGCCGTGCAGCAGGCGCGTATGTGGATTCGCGGTATCCATCGGCAAAATGTCCAATTAGGATCGTATCGGATTCATTATTTGGTTGCCGGAGAAGGCCGTCCGTTGGTTCTGGTCCATGGCCTGGGTGGAAGCGCTGAAAACTGGCTCACCATGATCCCGCAATTCACCGCCAAGGGATTTCGCATATACGCGCTCGACCTGCTGGGCTATGGTCGTTCCGATAAGCCTGATGTCGACTATTCCATCTCTATGCAAAGCGATCTTCTCCTGCAATTCCTCGACAGCCAGGGCTTGCAACAACCTGACATTGCCGGATGGTCGATGGGCGGCTGGGTTGCCGGGAAATTTGCGGTCGACCACCCACAGCGTGTCCGCCGGGTCATGCTCCTCGACAGCGCCGGCCTGAAATATGATGCCGTCAATGCGCGTTTTTTGCGCCCAAAAACCTCGGAAGAGCTTACACAGATGATGGCAATCCTGACCCCGCATCCACAACCGATTCCAGCGTTTTTTGCCCACGACATTTTGCGCGCCATGAAAGAAGAGGATTGGGTCGTGGGCCGTTCTCTTCAATCGATGCAAACCGGAAAAGACATTCTGGATGGCAAACTCCAGAGCGTAAAAGCACCCGTATTGATTGTCTGGGGCAAACAGGATGTATTGACTCCTCTTTCTATCGGAGAAGCGATGCACAAGGAGATGCCGCAGTCCGTGTTATACGTCGTAGATGGATGCGGCCATCTTGCCCCTACGGAATGCCAGGACCGCATCATGCCCGAGATGCAAAAGTTCCTGACGGAATAAATGGAACGCCAAAGGCGGAATCAGCATTGGAATCACAAGGTGACGCATTTCCGGCGACCCGCTACTCGGTGATCTCTGCAGCAAGGAGTGAAAATCCGGCAGAACGATCTCAGGCAATCGAGACGATCACCATCTTCTATTGGAAGCCGGTTTATAAATATGTGCGCCTGCGCTGGAACCTGCATATCGAAGACGCGCGCGACTTTACCCAGGATTTTTTTCTCCGCCTGATTGAGAAAGACTTTCTCGGCTCCTATGACCCCGCAAAAGGACGATTGCGCACCTTTCTCAGGACCTGCGTCGACCGGATGTTTCTCAACCAGTCACGAGATTCTCATCGCCTCAAGCGCGGCGGAGTTCTGGCCCAGCAGGCACTCGATTTCGATGAAGCTGAACTGGAACTCGCAAAGGGCGCCCGGGAACTTGGTTCGCCCGAAGACTACTTCGAAAAAGAATGGGTGCGAAGCATGTTTGCCCAGGCCGTGGAGCAGCTTCGCGCGGAGTGTGAATCAAAGGGAAAAAATCTGCATTTCGAGGTGTTTGCGGGATACGATCTTGATGACAGCGATCCCAGGCCCTCTTACGCCAACCTGGCTGCAAGATTCAATCTTTCCGTAATGGACATTACCAACTACCTGGCTTATGCACGACGGGAATTTCGCCGGTGCGTCATGGAAAAGCTTCGCGTCATGACCGGCAGCGAAGAGGAGTTCCGCCGCGAAGCGCAGTCGCTGCTGGGAGTGCCGCCGAAATGAATACCACAAAGTGGAGATGGCTTTCCGATCAGGTTATCTCCCAACTCCAGGCAGGCGTGCAATTCCCCGATCTTACAGACACACGTTACCGGGCCGTCAGATTTCTTGCTCGTGGAGGAATGGGTACAGTCTGGCTGGCGGAAGATACTGTCCTGGGACGAACGGTCGCTCTCAAAGTTCTGGAAGTTGACCTTGGTGCCGGTGAATGGATGGCTCGTCTCCTTCGGGAAGCTATGGTGCTGGCTCAACTGGAACATCCCGGGATTGTTCCTGTTCATGATGCTGGAACGCTTCCCGATGGCAAGTCGTTCTACTGCATGAAGTTTGTGCAGGGACAAACACTTGACCAAAATCTTCCTGCTACTCTCTCTGAGAGGCTCCGCCTTCTGCAACGCGTTGCCGAACCGCTCGCCTTTGCGCATTCACGCGGCATTATCCACCGGGACCTGAAGCCCGCCAACATTATGGTCGGTCCATTCGGCGAGGTCTTGATCATGGACTGGGGGTTGGCAAAGATTGCTAATGAGGCGTTGCGCCGGAGCGGACCCTCGACGGCCACTACACAGGAGCGCGACGCTGCCAAAGAACCTCCTCCGTCTGCAGTTCCTGTTACCGGTCATGGGAAAATCCTGGGAACCCCCGGTTACATGGCTCCTGAGCAAGAACGCGGTGATTCCGATCAGACCGACGAACGCGCCGATGTGTATGCGCTGGGCGCGATCTTGAAATTCATGCTCGCTGGCGATCAGTCGAAAAAAGAATCGAATCTCAATCCGCTTTTTGCAATCTGCGGAAAAGCCATGGCGGCGCAACCCGGAGAGCGATACTTGTCTGTACAGGAGCTAAGCGATGATGTTGAGAAATATCTTCGCGGTGATCCCATAACTGCTTATCGAGAGGACGTGATCGAACGAACGTTGCGCCTTTATGCTCGGCATCGCACGGCAGTGGTCCTGGTGGTGGCTTATCTGATCATGCGCGTCTTATTTATTTTATTTTCTCGTCGATAGCTTAAAGGATTTGCCGGAAACGGGTAATAAGACAGATGAGAGGCATATTTTTCACAGAGGCTATTAATCAATGATGAACAAAATCCTGTTGGGCATAATCCTGGGAGCCATACTGGGCATCTTCGACGGACTCACCGCCTGGTTCACGCCGGAAGTCCGAAGCCAGCTTTTGGGCATTGTGATCGGTTCCACAATTAAAGGAGTCATCGCCGGAGTTCTGATCGGCGTGTTTGCCCGCAAAGTACATTCGCTGGCTCTAGGCATCCTATTTGGCCTGAGTGTCGGGCTGCTCCTGGCATTTGCCATCGCCCAAATGCAACATGGGCACTATTTTGCGATCATGCTGCCCGGTGGCATGGTCGGATTGATCGTCGGATACGCCACCCAGAAATATGGAGCGATGCCTGTGAAACAGAGGGGTTAGATTCAATTGCCATTCCTCTCAAAGCTCTTTACAAACTCAACCAGGCTGCGCACGCCTATGCCGGAGGGACCTTTGGCAATCCAACTTTTGTTCTCGTCCATCCAGGCTACGCCGGCAATGTCCAGATGTATCCAGGGAGTTTCTTCAACAAATTCCTTCAGGAACATGGCGGCTGTGATCGCTCCGCCCCAGCGGCCGCCGCTGTTGACGATGTCTGCGATGCTCGAGCGGATCATCTCCAGATATTCCGGGTCGAGCGGCAAGCGCCAGAATTTTTCACCGGAACGCTCGAGCGCTTGGGAGAAATGCTGAAAGGCACTTTCATCATTGGCGAAAACTCCGGCGTTGACCATGCCCAAGGCGACCACGCAGGCCCCGGTCAGGGTGGCTGCATCGATCAGATGGGTGCAACCCAAGGTGCGGGCGTAGTGCAAGCCATCAGCCAGCACCAGGCGTCCCTCGGCATCGGTATTGATGATCTCGATTGCTTTGCCCGACATGGCAATCTGGATATCGCCGGGTTTTTGCGCTTTGCCGCTGGGCATGTTCTCGGTAGCGCACACAATCGAGATGACCTTGACTTTGGGCTTGAGCAGCGCGATGGCCCGCATGGCCCCGATCATGGCCGCGCCTCCGGCCATGTCATATTTCATCTTCTCCATGCCATCGGCGGGCTTGATGGAGATTCCGCCGGTGTCGAAAGTAACGCCCTTCCCGATCAAGCCAAGCACCGGCTTTTCCGGAGCGCCTTGAGGCTCATAGCGCATCACGATCAACCTGGGTTCCTCGTCCGAACCCTGGGCCACGCTCCAGAATGCGCCCATCTTGAGCTCTTTGATCTTGTCCGGGCCCATGATCTCGCATTTCAATCCAACCGCTTCGCACATCGCTTTGGCACGGTCGGCCAGCATGGTAGGCGTAAGGCGGTTGCTGGGTTCGTTCACAAGCTCCCGGGTAAAGTTTTGAGATTGTCCGACAACTCGCGCCTGATCCACCGCTCGCTGATACTTGGCCTGATCTGGGCCGGGAGCAGCAATCACGGCGATGGCATTCATACGCAGGTCTTTGCGATCGCTGCGGTAGGTGTCCGGGTCAAAATCAGCTACATAAGCGCCTTCCACCAGGGAACGAATTGCATCCTCCGGGCCGGTGCTCAGCTCGGGAACAGCGAACGCACAGCTCTTGATCATCTTGGGCTTCAAAAAACGCACAGCGGTGCCCGCAGCCTTACGCAACTCTACATGAGTAAAATTCTTGGCTTTGCCGCCTCCGACAACGAGCAGCCTCTTGGCTTTGAGCCCCTGCGGATGATGCAGCATGACTGTCTCACATGACTTGCCGGTGATCTCGCCTGAAGCTGCCAATTCGGCCACCGCCTTTTCCAATGCCGAATCCCTGGTCGCCAATTTTGGCTCATTCTTTTGCTTTTCTCCATGGTCCAATGCCACGGCAACTAGACATTCAGTTTCTGCTTCTGCCAGACTGCCGACAATCAATCGTGTATCCATAGTAAGTTCTTGCGCTCCTAACGTTTAAGCTTGCGATCTTAAATAATTTCCACGCCGGTTTGCGAATCTGCGCGAACCTAGCCTTTTCTCGATCGCGCGATTGCTTCGCGTGCCTCGCGGTCTGCTGTGCGGCGCCGCTCGGTCTCCCGTTTGTCCCAGCTCTGTTTTCCTTTGGCCAGGGCAATCTCACATTTTATCTTGCCATTCTTAAAGTACATGCGCGTGGGGACAAGCGTATAGCCTTTCTGCTGGCTTTTTCCCACCAGTTTACGGAGTTGCTCTTTGTGGACCAGTAATTTGCGCGTCCGCAACGGGGCATGATTGGCATAGCTGCCATGCTCATAAGCGCCAATATGAGCGTTGAGCAACCACAGTTCGCCCTCCTTTATTAGCGCATAAGCGTCTTTAAGATTGGCGCGACCAGCGCGGACTGACTTGACTTCAGAGCCGGTCAGCATCATTCCTGTTTCCATCTTATCTTCCAAAAAGTAGTTGTGGCCGGCCGCGCGGTTTACCGTTGCGTCGCGTTCCCCGGTGGCAATGGGGTCGCGCTTCACGTTCTTCGCTTTATTGGGCTCGGTTTGATGTACGGTCTGGCGCGCCATAACAAGATCCTGCGAGGAGCTTTCCATGCGTCGCAAAATTTTTATGCTAGCACAGCGCAAAACTTCATCCTAAGACCGTTCTTCTGTTGAAGCGCGATGCAGCCAACACGTTATGAGACGCAAAGATATGAAGTGTATAATTAACCTTTTCGACAGCCTATGGCCGCACTGTGACGGCGACGCATTTTTTTGTCTTCTGGCACGGGGTCATAGCCATTTTGTGCCGGTAAGGAGCGTATGAGGGGTTTAACACGAACGCTCGCATTTGTAATTCTGTTCTCATCCATCATTACGGTTGGGGAGTCGGTCCGTTCTCTTTTCAACAAGGGTGTTAAGGCCGAGGCCCGCCAGGATTACGAGGCCGCTTACGATTTCTACAAAGCGGCTTACACCAAAGAGCCAACCAACCTGAAATATCGCGTTCCTTACGAACGCACGCGTTTCCTGGCTGCCAGCGTGAAGGTCCATCGAGGAGAGAAGCTGAGGGATCAAGGCAAACTCCAGGAAGCATTGGACCTCTTCCAGAAAGCCTTAGAGATTGATCCCAGCAATGAATTGGCTGCCCAGCAGGTTCGGCGGACGCAAAATCTCATGAAAGGCCAACCGGCAGGCGAGAACAAGCCGGTTCCGCCTCCTGAAGATCCGTTGCGCAAGCGTCTCTCCGAAGCCGGCTCGGCGGTTACGTTGAATGAGATGTCCAATGTTCCGCTCGCCGCCTTGAAGCTTAGTAACCAGGAAACCAAGATCATTTATGAGACGATTGGCAAGCTCGCGGGAATCAATGTCCTTTTTGATCCAGACTACCAGTCACGCAAGCTCACCCTCGAACTCAATGGCGGTATTACTTTTCAGGAAGCGCTCGACATTGTCGCCCTGGAGTCACGTACCTTTTGGCGCCCGGTAACTCCCAATACGATTTTTGTTGCGGCCGATACGCCCACCAAACGCCGCGAGCTTGAGCAGAGCGTCATTAAGACTTTTTACCTCGGCAATGTTTCCACGCCTACCGATCTTCAGGATGTTGTCAATGCAATCCGCACCATCCTCGAAGTGCAGCGCATTCAGCAGATACCTTCACAAAACGCCATCGTTGTGCGCGGCACCCCCGATCAGATAGCGCTGGCCCAGAAAATGATCGACGATATCGACAAGGCCAAGCCCGAGGTTGTAGTTGATGTGATCGTCGCCCAAGTCCGGCGTGACAAGGTGCGTGATTTAGGCATCATTCCGCCCCAAAATGCCGGTGTGGCTTTACAAGGCAATAACGGAACGAATAACAACAACAACAATAACAATAACAATAACAATAACAACAATAACAACGGATCTGGGACAGGAACCGGAAACGGCAATCTGAACTTCAACACTTTGCAGCATTTGAGCTCCACCAACTATGCCGTCTCCATCGATTCTCTTTCGGCCCGGCTTCTTTTTACTGACGACAATAGCCGGATCATCCAGAATCCCCAGATTCGCGCCGGCGACGGCGTCAAGGCCAGCCTTAAGATCGGTGATCGCATTCCCGTAGCTACCGGCTCATTCGGAACACCCCTGGGAGTAGGGACTGGCGTCGGCGTTGGATTAGGCGTCAACACCCAGTTTCAATACCTGGAAGTGGGAGTCAATATTGACATTACTCCCAAGGTGCATCCTGGAAACGAAATCAGCATGAAGGTAGTGCTGGAAATTTCCAACGAATCGAGTACCGTCAGCATCGGCGGCATCACCCAACCCGTTATCAGCCAGCGCAAGATCGAGCACGAGATCCGGCTGAGAGACGGAGAGATGAACCTGCTGGGTGGCATTCTTGAAGAGCAGGAATTGAAGAGCGTCGCCGGTACACCTGTTCTTGGTCAATTGCCGGTATTGGGCCGCCTGTTTTCCAAGGAGAAGAAAGAAAAAGTCAACAACGAGATTGTCTTCCTGCTCATTCCCCACATAGTTCGCGGCCAGGAGCTTTCCGAGTTGAACCAGCGCTCATTTGACGTGGGCACAGCCACAGGAATTGGCTTGCGGGCGAATCCCAAGCCAGTGCAGAAATCCGAGAACACTCCTGCGGAACAACCAACCCCTGTTGCCGCCCAGCAGCCAGCAGCGCAACCAATTCCTGGGCAGGGTACACCGATGCAACCTCAAGCCATGCAACCCCAGCCCTCGATCCAGCCGCAGGCTTTGGGTGGACAATCCCAGCCACAAGTTACACCGCAACAGTCTTCACCACCAGCACCGCAGCTTCCGCAAGCTGCGGCTCCGCAGACCAACCAGGTGTCTCCTCAGCCAGGCGCGGATACCAAGCCTCCAACAACACCGAATGGTCCAGTGACCCTCCAGCTTTCTCCTGGAAGCCTCACGCCAACGCAGGGAGGCATGTTTGCTGTGAATGTTCTCTTGGCCGGCGGACAGGATGTCTTCTCGGTGCCGGTGCAGATAAGTTACGATCCGCAACTGCTCCAGTTTGTAAATGTCTCCAGCGGCGATTTCCTCTCTCGAGACAACCAGACTGTGGCTCTCGTCCATCGTGACGATCCTGCTACTGGTACATTGACAATGAATGCCCAGCGGCCACCCGGAGCAACCGGAGTCTCCGGCGATGGCACTGTCTTCCGCCTTACTTTCGCCGCCAAGAATAAAGGATCAGGAGTCATCGCCATTACGATTCCAGGAGCTCGCAATAGCCAGAATCAGCCGCTTCAGGCCATGGGTTCCCAGGCTGCCGTGACTGTGAATTGATCGTGAAGAAAGAGTAAAATTTTTGAAGAAGGGATCAGCTATGCAGTACCGGAATCAGCGCGGCATCACTCTATTGGAGATGATTGTTGCTATCACGGTCCTGATGATCTTGATGTCGGCTGCTGTCCCGGTGGCGCGCATGAGCGCCAAACGGCAAAAAGAAACCACGCTACGCCGGGACCTGTGGGAGATGCGTTCAGCCATTGACCGTTATAAAGAATTGGCCGACCGGAACGCCTTCCAGCAAAAAGTGGATAGCCAGGGCTATCCTCCCGATCTGGAGACCCTGGTTAAGGGCGTGGATGTTCAAGGAAAAAAGATACGCTTTCTACGCAAGATTCCCATCGATCCAATGACCGGCAACACTGAATGGGGCATGCGCTCCATGCAGGATGATCCGACTTCGGATTCCTGGGGCGGGCAGAACGTTTTTGATGTCTACACCAAGTCCGAGGGCACCGGTCTTGATGGGACGAAGTATAAGGATTGGTAGTCATGAATTGGGGGCATCGTCGTAAACAACGTGGCTTTACGCTGATCGAAATGGTCATCGTAATTTCGCTCATTTTGATTCTGATGGGAATCGCCGTGCCGATTTACAAGACCCATCTGCTCCACGCTCGTGAAGCGGTCTTGCGCGAAGACCTGTATACGATGCGCAACGCCATCGAGCAGTACACCAACGATAAGAACAAAGCCCCGCAGGATTTGAATGATCTGGTCACCGCCGGTTATATGACCAGGCTTCCGATGGATCCCTTTACGCGCTCTTCCGATACCTGGCAGCCTGCCCAGGAAGATGTAATGCTGAGCCCCGACCAGACTGAGCCAGGCATCAGTGATGTCCACAGCGGCTCCAACCAAATTTCTACCGAAGGTACCCCCTACAGCGGCTGGTGACGTTTCCTCGATTTTCAGATCACCCGATCACAAGCCTGCACTGAGGCGCGCCGAAGTACCCTGCAGTGAGGCGTATGCCGAACTCATCACCAGATCACCCGATCACCGGATACTCAATATTGGTATTATTAATGCTCAGGTCAATTGAGTCCCCCAACGCTGTTGCGTTAAACCTTTCGCCTGGAACGTGAACGCTTATGGATATTGCAGATTGGCGTAAGAAGATTGATGCATTGGACCTCCGTTTGGTGGAGTTGCTGAATGAGCGGGCCCAAGCGGTTCAAGAGATCGGTAGATTGAAACGCAATACCAATATGCCTATTTATGAACCGATGCGGGAGAAGTTTATTTTTGAGAACGTCAGCAAAGCTAACCAAGGTCCCTTGCCCGATGGCGAATTGCGCCATGTTTTTGAGCGGATCATCGACGTGATGCGAAACATTCAAAAAGTCGAGATTCATCCCAAAGCTGCCGATACCGGGGGCAGCACCGAATTTGATATCGATGTAAACGACTAAAAACCATGATCGTAGCTATGCAGGAAGTCGCTTCCGAAGAACAAATCCAGCAGGTGATTGAACGCCTGGTCAACATGGG
>DASZFK010000684.1:0-4302 GCA_035939855.1 Candidatus Angelobacter sp. | reverse complement strand
CCAGAAGGGCCGCTTCAAAGTCAGCGTCAGTAAAATATTTTTTTGCAGTCAGCAGGTCTTCCAGGTTCCCATAGGTCATTAAATAGGCCAGGAACCGCTTAGGATAACGCAGTGCATCCTCAGCGCCCTCGAACCAAATCACGCGCTCGGCCACGCTGCGAAGATCTTGAGGATAGGTCATGACAGCATCCTTTGCCGGGTAATTCCACCTTTGGCTAAAAGATTTGGTAATGCCTCAATCTTCACGCCATGCGCGGCATCGTGCAAAAGGCTGCGAATCTTGCCGGGTAAGCTGCCAAGGTTGCCATCCTCAAAATAGGTCAAAGCTTTCAAAGATGCGATAGGGTTGAAGGCTTTGCCATAGATGGCGCGCGCTGCGCCCAGCGCTTCAGCCAGATTGATGCCGTCCGCGATCGCGGCGGCGATATCCATGTAATCTCTTGCTTCCGCGCGTTGTTGCACCGTTTTCAATTTCGTCGCCGTTAAATCAAGCAATGAAGCAACTTGCAAACTTCGGTCCAATGTGAGGTCAGGCTCCTGCACATGGCTCATTTGGGCGTCACCAAAGAAGGAAACCTTGACTGGACCGCCACGCTCCACCAGCACCGACAACGTGTTGTTTGACCGTTGGTTAATTTGTGCGCCCTTTAAATAAGGTATACCCAGCAAAGTCTCAGGATCGAATGTCTCATTGGAAAAGAAATCAAAATCCTGAGACTGACGGTGTCCCAGGCGAAGCGCCATTGCTGTTCCACCGTACAGCACAAACGAAGGTGGGGTCGCCGTCAACTCTTGCCAAAGTCGGCGCTGTGCGCTTGGTAGTATCTCCAGACGTGGCTGAAACACCGTTTCCTCGCTGTGATTATCTATTGTAATTATTTGTCTTTAGTTTTGAGCACAGCTTGGAAAACTTACTAAGCTTGCATAGTCCTGTATCGTTAAAGGCTGGAACAATCACAATTTCCATGAACACCATCGCAATCATCCCCGCCCGCCTAGCCTCCACTCGCTTGCCGCGCAAAATCTTGCGTGAGATTGCCGGAAAATCCATGCTGGCGCACGTCTACGAAGCAGTTAAAAGGTCCCCGCTGCTGCGTGAGGTTATTATCGCCACCGATTCGGAAGATGTTCTGCAAGTGGCCAAGTCCAATGGCTGGAGGGCGGAGATCACCTCGTCACAGCATCGCAGTGGAACCGACCGCGTGCATGAAGTGGCGCAACGGGTCGCGGCGGATATCTATGTAAATGTCCAGGGAGACGAACCTCTCGCCCGGCCGGAGCATCTTGAAGCTTTGCTGCGGCCCATGAACAGGACTGAGGTGATGGTCTCAACCATCATGACACCCTGTCCTCCCCATGACATTGATAATCCCAATGCCGTGAAAGTGGTGACCGACAAGCAAGGCCGGGCGCTGTATTTTTCACGCTCAACCATTCCCTTCAATCGCGACCAGCGTACCGGAGTGCAATATTTCAAGCATCTGGGATTCTATGCTTACCGCAAAGCTGCCTTGGATCGCTTTTGCCAGTTGCCGGAATCAACCTTGGAAGCCGCCGAACGCCTGGAGCAGTTGCGGTTTCTCGAGAACGGTACAGATATTTACATAGAGCAGACGCCTTTTGACACCGTCGGCGTGGATACGGAAGAAGACCTGCGTCGAGTTGAAGAGATGCTCAGGTTGCAAGGCTAGGGCGATTCGTATTGGCCCAGGCTTCTGCCGCCGCGATACGCTTCGAGATCGGCGGATGCGAATGAAAAAGAATTTCAACCAGACGCGAGGGGCTGCGTTCGCTTAAATTCTGCGCCGTCAACTTTTCCATTGCGGTGATGAATGGGGTTACGCTAGGCACCGACTTCCAGCAGTAGCGATCGGCCTGGCGTTCGGTGAGCCGCGAATATGCATTCAATGCCGGCATCAACAGGATCGAGAGTACGCTGGAAACCAGCACCAGCAACGGCAGATTGGCAAAATCGGTAAGATGTTGGAACTTTGTAGTTTGCTGCAACTCCGTGGTCGCATACTGCAGGACCCAGTTTGCCGCCCAGAATCCCACCAGCGTGACTCCCGCTTCCATCACGATGCTCTTCAGAATATGCCCGTGGACCTGATGCCCAAGTTCGTGGGCCATGATGGCTTCGATTTCATCGTCGTTACAATTCTGAAGCAAGGTGTCTGCGATGATGATGCGGCGCGTGCTTCCCAATCCGGTAAGGGCTGCGTTGGCCTTTTTACTTTTTTCCGAGAGCTTCCACTCGTAGACCCCGCGAATCCTTGTTCCCGCCCGCTCTCCGAGCCGCATCAGGCGCGATTTCAATTCCTCGTTCTGGAGAGGCGCAAATTTGTAAAACAGCGGGAACAAAACAACCGGCGCAATCTGCGCAAACAGCACAAATAAAGCAATGAACACCAGCCAGGCAATGATCCACCAGTTCGCGGGCGAGGTCCGAATCAGCGCATAAATTATCTCGGCAACCACAGTTGCCATGACCAGGCCCAAAACCCAGCCCTTGATCTCGTCCTTGACCCAACCGCCCAGCTTTTGATTGGAAAGATTGAAGCGGTGCTCGAGGCGGAAGCTGTAAAAATCAAGGCCAATTCCCAGGACCTTGCTGATAGCGCTCAGCAGCAAGACATAAACGAAAAGCTGCAAAGCGTAGTGGTCGCGGCCCATCTTCATCGAAAGATCGCGGAGGCTGCGGTTCCAACCGGTCAGCAGCAGGAGCAGCAGGAAGGCAACTCCAACCACCAGGTCGGCCACTTCGAGCCAGCGCTTGGCGCGGTTGTATTGCCGGGCTTCCGGCGTATCGGGCTGCGGATTGGAACTGGGCAGACTCATTGTTTGAATTCCAAAGTAACCAATTGGGCTGCGGTGGGGCCCTTGTTCACTACGCTGTGAACAGCGGGTTTAACCCAATTCAGCATCCCCGGCTGACCTTTCATTTCCTTGGAAGAACCATCTTCCATCTTCTGAACCAGATTCAACGGGGATACCGCGACGACCAGATGGGGCGTGTTTTCCAGGGTGGCCGAGGGTGGCAGAACCACGCGGCTCAAAGTCCATTGGTCTGAAGTGATCAATTGTTCCTTTGTAGGACAAGCCTCCTTCTTTGCTGCCGTGCATGGGACCGGGATCGAACACGAACTTGAGCATGATTTCACATTGGTAGAAGATCGCAAGAGTTCAATTGTAATATTGCGGAATAAACTATTGCTCCGGTTGGTAATGGAATGAGCAAACCCACCAGGAGTAAACCTTACGTCACCATCTTTTAGCAGGAGCGGTGTTGGCTTCTGCCCCACCCTGGCGTTGATGAGGTCTGCGTCTCCCAGCGTCACAAACGCATAGTCGTATCTATGCCAGTGAACCAGGGTAGAGGCTTTCGGCGGCGCGCTTACATCAAAGATACGAACATAATCATTGACGAAGACCTGGTGATGGTTCGGCTCAGATGTGATCTCAACTTCGCCGGAGGACTGTGCCAGAACTACAAAGGCCAGCACCAGAATGGCCATGCTAAATGGTTTTAACATAAGAATTATTGTAGAGGGGGCTGATTTTAGCCTCAAGCAAGGCAAAAGCTCAACTGGATATCTTCCACCAGAACACAATCAGTACAGCCGCCACAATAGCACCACCGGACGCCCCAATCCAGAAATTCTGCCACCAACTGTTGGTCGTTCGCATGACCCTTCGGTCATTGGCGATCACCAAGATAAATACAAGGATTGGCACCGTCAGCGCGCCCGCCAGGATCTGCGACCAGTAGAGGGCCTTGACCGGGTTCCAGCGAGCAAAATTAACCGCAGCGGCCAGGAACATGGCAATCGAGATCATCACGTAGAAACGAACTGCGTCCCAGGGGCTCTCGTTGAGGCCGCTCTTCCATCCCATTGCTTCAGCGACGCTGTAGCACATGGAAGCCACCAGAACCGGCAAAGCAACCATGCCGGCGCCGATAATGCCTAGCGCAAACAAAACCCTACCCAGGCCGCCGACTGCCGGTGTCAGGGCTTCAGCCGCCATGCGCGTGGTCAGGTCATCGGCCAAGGGTACTCTGAGGACAGTTGCAGCAGCCACCATGATCGAATAACAGAGCACGGTCGTGACAAAGGCTCCAGCGTGGTGCTCGCCACCAACCCCACCCTCAAACCGCTCTCCTGCCAGAGCCTCCTCGCGGCGCGAGCTTGTCTGCCAAACCAGCACATAGGGTGTGAGGAGCGAGCCAAAAATACCAATCACAGCCACAGGGTAGCCGGTGTCATGGGGAATTCTTGGAAAAAGCGAATGGCTAATGACCTG
>DASZFK010000683.1:0-7976 GCA_035939855.1 Candidatus Angelobacter sp. | reverse complement strand
CAAAGCGCCCGATGATCGCTACCAGACAGGCGCGGCACTGATGAACGATCTCGAGAGATACAAATCTTTGGGATCGAATTTGGCCGCCACTGCTGTAATGGCGCCGGGCACGATCGCAGTTCAACCCGTTCACTCTGAGTCGGAACAAACCCTTGTCCTTCCGGGAACAACGGCCACGGCCGTAGCAGAGATGCCGCCCACGCTAAGAGTTAGTAGCGGCACGGCCGCAGCAGTCTCTCCGGCCAAGATATCTGAGACGAGAACCGCAGAAAGACCGGGAACAACTGTCATTGAAACCCATAAGATCCGGTTATACCTCGGCATAGTAGCTGCGGTATTGGTGCTGGCGGCGGGTGTTGCAGTCTACGGATCCTACCAGCGCCGCGTCGCCCAAAAGTTAGCCGATCAGGCAGCCGCTCAGTTAGCGCTCGATAAGACAATCAAGGCGTCTACACCTCAGGTCTCAGTGCCTCCGCCCACGCCTGACCCAACTCCAGAGTCAGACCCGCCATCGGGGCAACAGGCGGCCGACAAGGCGAACAGCAAGTTTCCGCAGGTAAAAACGACAGTCTCTCCCAATAAAGTTTTTAGTCATCAGGCGGAGTTGAAAATCGGCTCCACTCCCGATGGCGCCAAGGTTGAAGTGGATGGTTACAGCGAGCCTCACTGGATCACGCCGTTCACAGCCTCAAATCTTGCCGGCGGCAAGCATAACGTGGTTCTTACAAAGCCCGGATATTTGGAGGAAGAGAGAGACGTTGAAGTCGCGGCTGGCAAGACTTTAGCAGTAGATGTTTCGCTCAACCCTGTGTCACCCAAAGTTGTGGTAAGCAGCACTCCAAGCGGAGCCAATATCTGGATTGATGGCAAGGACACCGGCAAAACAACTCCTACGGAAATCACGAACTTGGAAAAGGGCGCGCATACGATCTTGCTGCGCAAGCAGGGGTTCAAAGAGGTTTCAACCTCCGAAACACTCGCTGACGGCCAAACGCTCACGTATTCTCCGGTGCTGCTGGCAAACGCTTCGATTGCCCAAAAACAAGATCCTCAAAAGCAGGATGAAAGCCAGGGGCGTCCGGGTTTTTGGAAGCGGGTCTTCGGCGCAAAAATTCCTGAAGGAAAAGGCTTGATCCATGTTCGTACCAATCCTTCAGGCGCTTTGATTGTGCACAACGGAAAAATCGCACCTGACAAAACCGATGCCCAATGGCCGGCTGACCCCGGTACTTATGACATCGAGTTGCGAAAAGAAGGATACAAAACTGTCCATCGCACGATTCACGTAGAAAAAGGCAAAATCACGGACGTGGACGAACTGCTTGAGAAACTGAAGTAGTAATCTCTATTATGTCACGTCTGATCATCTCGTCGCCCGACGGTAAGAAGGGCATCCTGGAGCTGAACAAGCCCGTCATCACCATTGGCCGCGGAAATGCCAACGACCTGGTGCTCAACGATAGCAGCGTCAGTCGCTTCCATGCCGTTGTAAAACTCAGGGACAACGCAGTCGTCATTGCCGATCGCGGCAGCACCAACGGGGTGGTGCTGGGCGGAAAGAAAATTGCCCAGGAAACCGAGATGCAGAATGGCGATATCGCTGTTCTGGGCCTCTACGAACTGCGCCTCGAGCATGTGGATGAAAAAGGAATCTTCGTTCGCAAAGCGGAGTTTCCTTCGACCATCAATCAGATCATTCGCGGCGGTGGCGTCGAGCGCCCGAGTTCTCCACCGGACATCGAAAACATCGATATCAAAGAATCGAGCAGCGGTCTTGCCGACCTGGTGGCCCGGCTCAAAAGACTGGAACACGAAAACTACCTTCTCACAGTTCTCTATGATGCCGGCAAAGCGCTTAATTCCAAGCTCTCGATGGACGATATCAGCGAGCAAGTCGTCTCGCTCGCTCTTCGTATTGAAGGCGTGGAACGCGGCTTTGTAATGTTCTTTGACGACTCAGGCCAGGTTTCAAAGCAAAGCGAGGTCCGCTACCGCAACCCGCAAAGCTCCACCAACCAGCCCATCATCTTGAGCAAGAGCGTGCTGGAAATGATCCGCAGTGAGCAGCAGCCGATCCTGATTGAGGATGTCAGTAACGACGAGCGCTTCAGCGGCAGCGAGAGCATCAGAATTTCCGGGCTTCGCTCAGCTATGTGTGCGCCCCTGGTCGGCACCAATCAGCTCTTCGGGATTCTTTACGTCGATAATCTAGAGCGAGCCTCAGCGTTTTCCCAGGAAGAACTCAACGTCTTTGCGTTGGTGGCTGCACAGGCCGGCGCCGCCATTGACAACGCGATGGCCCATCAGAAAATTGCCGAGGGGGCTTTGCAGCGCTCAGCGTTAGAGCGTTTTCTCTCTCCAGAAGTCGCCGAGATGGTGGTGGCAAATCCGAATATCCGGCTGGGCGGAGTCAATCAGAAAGTCAGCGTGATGTTTGCCGATATTCGCGGCTTCACGCCCATGAGCGAAAACATGGGGCCGGAGCAGGTGGTGGAGATCCTCAACGAGTATTTCACCCGCGTGACCGACGTGATCTTCGATTTCGAAGGCACGCTCGATAAATATATTGGCGACGCCGTTATGGCCGTATTCGGAGCACCCATCTCCAAAGGCAACGATGCCGCTAATTGTGTTAATTCTGCAATTCAGATTCAGCGGCTTTTGATTGAACTGAATCGCGATGCGGCTGCGCGAAAATGGCCGGAGCTGAAAGTGGGAATCGGTATCAACACCGGCATAGTGACGGCCGGCAACATTGGCTCGCCGCGCAGAATCGATTACACGGTGATTGGAGACACGGTCAATACCGCATCCCGTCTTATGTCCAATGCGGCTGGCGGTCAAATTCTGGTCTCCCAGTCCACAGCCGAAGCGGTGGGCGCGAGCTTCAATCTGCAGCGGTTGCCGCCTATGATGGTTAAAGGCCGATCTGAACCCGTCCAGGTCTTCAATGTATCGTGGGCAGAACCGTCGGTTCTTCCAACCGCAAAAGGAGAAATCAGCCAAAGCGCCGGCCAATCTAAATGATTGTTGGTTTGGTCCCCAAGATCATTTTTTCTTACCTGCGGTCACATGGTGCGCAATGATCAGGTCTTTGACCTTGTCATAAGTCGCCTGCGGAACAATCTTGCGGCGCACGAGATCATCTTTTCTGTTGTAAGGGCGTCCATCGATGATCTTTTGCGAATACGCGTCACCAATTCCTGGCAGGGCCTTGAGGTCGTCTTTGCTGGCTGAGTTGATGTCGACCAGTGCGCTTTTGGGAGCCTTCCCCGTGTCGGAGCCGCTTGTCTTGCCGGCCTTTGAGGTTTTTCCCTGGGTCGCGCCCTGAGTTAGGCTGGTGGCAGGGCCCGATGCGAGTGCGGCAATAGCAAACAGCAGGGTGATGTAAAGCACTGCGATTGTACGGACAACATGCTTGTCAAAGGTTTTTTGGATCAAGTAGTACCTCCATAGTAAGGAACTCTGGCTATCACAGAATAGGAACCGTTTTCAATTTTGGCAATAATGTCAAAATCGACAGGTTTTGCTAAAGAGCTAATGGCTAAGAGCTAAAAAGCTGAAAACTATGGCAATTCTAAGCGGGCTTGCGTTTGGTCTCCCAGGCTCGCTTCGGGCGTTGTGATGCAGGGGTATCGTTGCCTTCCACGCGATCATATACGTAGCGATCGCTCACCGTACCCAAAGACTCGTTGTACAGGCTGGTCGCTCCAATCGCCTCGCGCAATTCTTCCGAGAACTGATGGATGGCCTTCAGGTGATCCGCAGTTGCCGGCGCTTCAGTCTTACTGGTCTTCAGGAATTTTTGATAGCCTTTATCCACCAGCCGCGAGATTTCACCGCCGATCAGGTAGCCAGGCTTGGCAAAAAGGCGCGCAGTACCGTCAGAAGCCTTTTCTATGGCTGCGGAGCAGGTGTACTTTTTGAGAAACACCCGGTCCTTGGTTCCAGGTGCATCCAGAATTTCAAAACCGTGCTCTCGAAGCCAGCTTACAGCTTCCTCGTAGGTATGCTGCTTGGTTGTCGCTTTTTTTGTCATGTCTCTTTCACCTGTCGCGGAATTTCGATACCACTATCAGCTTCATCTGCTGCCCTGACTGGAAAGTGATTCGATAATTTCGCACAATCGGGGCACAAACGGCAACATTACGGTTGTGCACCTGGGTTCCCCCCTGCCTCCTCTCGCCCATTGTGGAGGGATTCAACCCGCAGCCTGCCTGAAGGTCCTGAAGGTCCTTTTTCAATTGAGCAATTCTCGGTTTGCCTGGATAATTGTCGATAACCCACTCCCGAATTTGAACTCTGGTAATGAACGATGGCCGGGTGACTCGCTTGGGCGGGGCGAAGTTGGTCGGAAACCCCACGATTGAGCAGGATTTCCCATTAAAGGGACTTCAGGGCAAGCCTAAGCGTGTGGTGGCCGCCTATTACGACGATGTGCTTGGAGATTTTGAGAACAAGTAAGTCTGAAAACTTTTGGGGCGACATCAAAATAAAACCGGCGCCTATTCTCCCCCGAGATTTTCGGCGCCGGTTTTGGTGTCCTCCGAACGCGCCGGAGAACCGGCCGCTCATCTGCATCGGCCAAACTTAGCGCGGCGCAGAGCCGCGCATCCAGTGCTTCCAAGATGCCGCGAGCGCCTTGTCCAAGTCAATCACAAACCTTCGTGCAGTATTCAGTTAGTCGGTAACTAAGTAGTGGCACACGGAGCTGCCGAAGTGATGTATACTTGCGCGGATTCGGAGCGGAGCATCTCCATTAATTGGTTCATAACTGCTCCGCGAAAAGCTGTGGGGGCAGCTATTTCATTCCCGGGGATATTGCGGGTCATCCTATAAGTGTCATAACTTGGCCGCCAGCATCCCGGTCAGGAGGTCCTAATGGACCTGTGGTTTATTCGATTTGTCTTTATCGTAGTTGTTATCGTTGCGTGTTGGAACCTTCAGCCTTTTGGGCTGACCGGCTTCAACGCATTGGGCGCCGGCGTTATTATCGGCATCGCTGTAGTAGCGTTCGAGATGCGACTGCGCATTGTCAGCCTCAAACGCTTGATCGGCGCGGCCATCGGCAGCATTCTGGGCATTTTGGGCGCCTATCTTTTCAGTTTGGTCATCCATAGCAGTATCACGCACGAACCCACCCAGCGGTTCCTGCAGCTTATGGTCATGCTGCTGATGTCCTATGTCGGCCTGATCATCGGCGCCAACAAGGGCGACCTGTTGAACCTGGCTGCCCTGGGCGGAATTTTTGGCGCAGAGAAACAAGGACGCCGGGCTTTCAAGATCCTTGATACCAGTGTCATTATTGACGGGCGTATTGCAGATATAGCCGAAACCGGTTTTCTTGACGGCATTCTTGTCATTCCGCAATTTGTACTGCGGGAATTGCAACTGGTAGCTGATTCTGCGGATTCCTTGAAGCGCAATCGTGGACGCCGCGGCCTCGACATCCTGCAAAAAGTGCAGAAAATCGCAACCATCAATGTGCAGATTGTAGAAGACGACTTTCCCACCATCCGTGAAGTTGATCTGAAACTGATTGAATTGGCCAAAATGTATGAGGCCAAGATCATTACCAATGATTTCAATCTCAACAAGGTCGCGCAGCTCCAAGGCGTAGAGGTTCTGAACATCAATGAGCTAGCCAACGCGCTCAAGCCCATTGTGCTGCCTGGTGAGACCATGAGGGTCTTCATCCTCAAAGAAGGCAAAGAATACAACCAGGGTGTCGCGTATCTGGATGATGGGACCATGGTCGTCGTGGATAACGCCCGTAAGCTCATCGGCAAGAATGTCGATATTGCGGTGACTTCGGTGCTCCAAACCACCGCAGGCAAGATGATTTTTGGGAAGTTCGATGAGAGGTCGCGACCGGTGGAGCGTGTCGAACCACGAATCGAAAGCAAGCACGATCTCCGCAAAGGTCAACCGGTCGTCGCCGAGCCGGCATCTCATGCTCAACCGGAATAGTCAAATGGGAATGGTGATATCTTTTCTCCTATGTTTCCGCCATGGCGAATGCATCCACGGTTGATGGGCCGGTTCCACTCGCAATATCCTGACCATCTCCAGGTGGTTATTCACGAAGGCGGGCCGCGGCTCACAAAAGCTCTGCCGGAACTGGTATGGGTAATGGTCACGGAAGCAGTCAGCGGAGATGTTTTCACGGGAAAGATTCTGAACCCGCCGAAGCAATTGCAGTCCCTCAAATCCGGTAGCGCAATCAAATTCATTGTGCCCGCGACGGGGCGTTATCCGATATTGACCACCGACAAGTACCTGGGCGAGCGGCCACACTGGAGGATCCATCCGTGCAACAAGTGCGGATTGAGTGAATTGTTTGATGTCCCAACGGAGCTGTTCAGCGTCATCTTTCCACAGGCGAAGGGAGAAATAGAGATGTTCACCAGCTTTTGCGGGGTTTGTGGAGGCACGCAAGGCATTGAGCGCATGAACCGGTGAACAGTCCGCGTTATCCTCCCGTGAATAACAGCGAAGTAAGCTGGAGCTTTTGTGGATATCACTAAGGACATTCAAGCATTGACAACATTTCGAAACAACCCGGTGGCATTCTTGCGGCAACTCAAAAAGACCAAAAGGCCCGTCATTCTGACCGTGAACGGAAAAGCCGTGGCAGTGGTGCAAGATCCTGAAGCGTATCAGCGGCTGCTGGATATTGCAGCGCGAGCAGATGCCAACGAGGGGATCCGGCAAGGACTTGACAACGTAAGAAAAGGCCGGACTCGTCCTGCGCATGAGGTTTTCGACGAAATCCGCGCCCTGTATGGTATACCGCGTTGAGTTGACATCACGAGCGAGATCTAAAGTCAAGGTCGGGTGTAGCCGCCAGTAACGTCTGCGTGTATTCATGCTTCGGTCGTGAGGTAATCTCTTCAGAGGATCCCAGCTCAACAATCTCTCCCGCGCGCATCACTGCGATTCGATCGCTTAAATACCGCACCACAGGCATGGAATGCGAAATAAACAGGTAAGTAAGCCCAAACTGCTGCTGGAGTTGCTTCAATAGATTTACAATCTGCGCGCCGACGCTGACATCCAGTGCCGAGACCGGTTCATCGCAAACTATAAACTTCGGCCTCAGGATCAGCGCCCTGGCAATGCCGATGCGCTGCCGTTGTCCGCCTGAGAACTCGTGTGGGTATCGCTGCAAGGCCGATTCATCCAAACCCACCGCTTGCAGCATCTCCCTGGCCTGTTCTTTGAGCGCAGTGCTGGCAGGCTCGTCACCATGGATAACCAATGGCTCGGCGATGATCTCCTCGATCCTCATCCTGGGATTAAGAGATGCAAATGGGTCCTGAAAAATGATCTGCATGTTACGCCGCAAACGGCGAAGTACAGACGGGGCTGCCTTCAAGACATCCTGCCCATCGAATCGGATTCCGCCCGAAGTTGGCTCAATCAGGCGAAGGATCATTCGCCCCAGCGTGGTCTTTCCGCAACCCGACTCCCCGACCAGGCCCAGAGCTTCTCCTGGGTGAATATCGAGCGAGACTCGGTCTACCGCCAGAATTTCACGGTGAACTTGGCCAAAAACGCCTTCATTGGCGGTGTAGATCTTTACCAGGTTACGGACTTCAAGCAGAGCCATCTTGCGACTGAATATACAGGGTTCTAAACCGTTTAGGCCCTAAAATTTCCCTTGCAAATTGTCGGATTTACAGCGTTCTAAGTAGATGAAAGCGTGAAAACCGGCAAGTAGGTGCTCTCAATGATTGCGGATGAGTAGCCAGCCGAACGTGCTAGAATCTTAGTAACTTCAACGAATGAGACGTGGCATTGATCGAACTGGCACCTTCCATTTTATCGGCGAATTTTGCGCGGCTAGCCGAAGACGTTCAAGCCGTGGTCGAAGGCGGAGCCACTCTTTTGCATGTGGACGTAATGGATGGTCATTTCGTGCCGAATATTACGATTGGTCCACCGGTAGTGGCCTCGTTGCGAAAAGCTACAGA
>DASZFK010000682.1:0-34330 GCA_035939855.1 Candidatus Angelobacter sp. | reverse complement strand
AACAACCGGAATCTAATAAGGTCAAAGCTCGCTTGCGCCGATCTTCCAGTAGATCGGCGCTTCCTCGGAGTCTGGACATAGCTCACGAGCGGAGACCAGAGCCCTTCCATTATAACATTATTTATGCAGAGGTCAATAGTGCTTTGGCCGGATAGAAATCATATTCGCTGTGGAGACTTTGTGTCGTGCCGAAGGAGTCTTATGGTCAATACGTTGATTGAAGAGCAAAGCAAAACCTTATGTCGCCCCTCCGCGGCTCAGGCCTTTCTTATAACGCTACCCAGGGTTTAACCAGCCCAACTTGCAAAAGCGGCGCATGTTGGGCTGGTACACCCTGGGCTAAACTATTCCACCCCCTTCGGGGTTGGATCGCAGTCATCCATTCTTTCATCGCTTTCCTTAGGTGAACTGTATTGGCTTTAAACGGGTTTTCACTGCCGCGCAATCGCGGTTGCTCTTCCACGCAAGACATACTTCTGGATCTTGCCCGTAGCCGTCTTGGGTAGCTCGGCCAGAAATGTGAAGCTGTGCGGCACCTTGAAGTGAGCCATGTTGGCGCGGGCAAACTCGCGCAATTCTTCTTCCGTCGCGGTCTGGCCTGACTTCAAAACCACGAAGGCCCTGGCTGCCTCTCCCCAGCGTTCGTGGGGAAAGCCGGCGACAGCTACTTCCTGAATCGCGGGGTGCCGCAACAGGATACTTTCAACTTCCACCGACGAGATGTTTTCCCCGCCGCTGATGATCACATCCTTCAGGCGGTCGCGAATCTCGATGTAGCCATCGGGATGGACCACGGCCCCATCACCTGTATAGAACCAACCGTTGCGTATCGCTTTAGCTGTTGCCTCCGGGTCTTTGTAATATCCCTTCATAATCACGTTGCCAGCGGCGGCAATCTCGCCCATGGTCTGGCCGTCGTGCGGGACTTCGTTGCCCTTCTCATCGAGCACTCGCACCTCGCCTGAGGTGATCAGATCCACTCCCTGGCGCGCCTTGAGTTCGCAACGCTCGCGCAGTGAAAGTTTTTGGTGCTCGGGACGAGGCTCGCAGATGGTGATAAAGGGCGAGGTCTCAGTCAAGCCATACACGTGATTCACCGTCCAGCCGAACTCGTTTTCGATGCGCTCAATGGTTGCGGCGGCCGGCGGCGCGCCCGCGGTTACAACGCGGACGCCCGGACGCACCGCGCGGCGCAGTTCTTCCGGAGCATTCGCCAAAAATATCAGCACCGTGGGAGCTGCGGACAAAAAGGTGACTCCCTCCTGGTTGATCTTCTCCAATGCCAAACGCGGCTCTACTTTGGGCAGGCAAATATGGGTCGCGCCGGCAGCAGTCACTGTCCATATAAAGGTCCAACCGTTGGCGTGGAACATCGGCAAGGTCCACAAGTAGCGGTCGGCAGGGGTCATGTGGAAATGAACGAGCGTGCCTACCACATTCATATAGACATTGCGATGGGTGATCATTACACCCTTAGGCCGCGACGTGGTGCCGCTGGTGTAGTTGATCGTAGCCAGATCGGTTTCCTGAATCGTAGGCCGGTCGAACTCCGCAGGCGAGGCTTTCAGAATCGTCTCGTAATCAAGCCAGCCGTCACGCGCCTTGGTTGCGGCATCATGCAAGGCTACAAAATGCTCGACCTCAGGTATCTCGGGGCGAATGCGCTCCACGGCTTCCAGGTAATCAGGATGGGCGCAGACCAGCTTGGCCCCGCTGTGCTGAATGATGTAGGCAAAATCGTCTGCCGTGAGCCGATAGTTGACCGGAACCAGGATGGCTCCAATCTGCAAGACCGAATAAAAAGACTCCAACTGCGCGTGGGTGTTGGGCGCGATATAGGCGACACGGTCTCCCTGCTTGATCCCAAGTCGTTGGAGGGCCGCTGACCAGCGGTCGCACCGTTCAAGAAACTGGCCATAAGTAAGCCGCAAATCACCGTCGATGACCGCTTCACGGTTCGCATAAAGACGACGTGCGCGGCGGGCGAATTCCAGCGGAGTCAGGGCTACTTCCATGTGTACCTCCCAAGGTCTTTGGTTCAAGCCTTTGCGCCGAAGATTATAAACACGTTATCGCGCAGTTAGTGGAGAGTCCGAGAACTAGACGGAAGCTAGCCCCCGCTCTGCGAGCCCAGTAGTGGGTCAGTTTGATCGAAAACTCCTCACATGTACCACGTTGGATTCGTCGCTCCGCGATGAACGTCTGCCTAAAGGCACGCGATTCGCAAGCGAATCGCTAGACGCTGATACTGCTAGTGGGTCAGTCTTCTTCAAACTGACCCACTACCGGCGAGCCGGATTGAACAAGCTGTGACTCAGCGCGGTGGGACGGATCGGGCGTCTTTGGGACGCTTCCGGGGTGTTTTGGGACGACTCGGGGGTCGTTTGTCACGACTTGCCACCCCTTTGTCACGACTCCCCCCCTTTGTCACGACCTAGGCGCCGTTTGTCAGGAGCGGCTTTTTATCTCTTAGCTTTTAGGCCCACTCGAATTAGTGTGTGTAAAAAAACACCCGTTACAGCGGTTACCCTGGTTACAACCCGCATGAATATTGACGATTTCTGTTACGCTTGTTACCGCTGTTACCGCTTTCCATGATGGTTGCCTTGTTTAGCCCTCAGTTCTTAGCCATTAGTATTTAGCTGAAAGTCTCGAAGGCGCTTCTTTAAGTGTAGCGGGTTTTTCGTGTCTCATTTTGTGGGTTCACTCCACTACATTGTCAATCGCTGAGCAAAGACCCTTGGATCGAGCTGTAGCGCCTGACGAAAAAAAGCTACGCCCTGGAGTTCATATTAGTTGTCAAAGAACGCAGCCTTTCTGGCCTCCCTTCGGCTTTAACACCTCAGGGCAGGCTCTGGGCGGCTTTTGTAGATCACCCAAGCGCATGATCCCACCGATAAAATGTTCTGTCAATAAGAATATCCTCTTTGTTTTCATGCATATACATTTCAATTAATAGTATTGTTATGGACTCTCTAAGTAGAAGTATTACTCTGGCAGAAAAAACGACCATAGCAATATTACTCGGTGATACTGGAGGTAAATTCAATACGGTTTACTTAAGGGTGCGTGACCAACTTGAGCAACAGATTTTATCTAACAACGGTCAAAACCTGGGCAAATAATATACCTGACAAAATGGCATGCGATTGGCGGGAATTTCGCGGGGAATGACGGGAAATCGCGGGAAATCGCGGGAGATCCACACGGCCCAAACGACCCGCCGGTGAGGCTATAGCCCAATGTCACTTACTTTTCACGATTTGTGTGAATCAGAACCAACAACCGAAACCCGAAAAAGAAACCTTTATGTCGCCCGCTGCGCGGGCTTTGGGTTTGCTTAAACAGTGCACCCACAGCTTGCGCTGTGGGCTACGTGTATCATCGCCCGCTGCGCGGGCTTAGCGCGAAGGCGCTCCCGCGACCTGCTACGCGCCTTTTGTTTATCTCCTGATTAAAAATGTAGAAACTCCAGCCCGCTCCTGTCGCTTCGCGCCAGGAGCGCTTCGGGATGACGATTGTTCCCTGTAGGCCAAAGGACACAACAGTAAAGTGACATTGGGCTAAAGCCATAGCCAATTGCCGCTATATGGGGCCCGTTCACCCCTTTTGTAGCCTTTGTACGCCGACCAGAAAACCGCCAGGAATATACCGATCAACGCATCGCTGAACAGAATTCTGCAGGAGGTTTAGAAAATGGATTTGACATTAGTAGATTGTCAAGTATAGTAGTTTATCTACTATGTCACCCAAATCCTCCGACCGAATTGAACTCTTGCAGGGAACGCTGGATCTGCTGGTCTTGCGCAGCCTGCTTTTCGGCCCGCTCCACGGACACGGGATCACCAAAGCGATTCAACGAAACTCCGACGAGTTGCTGCAGGTCGACCACGGGTCCCTCTATCCGGCCCTATACCGGCTTGAACAGAAGAAATGGATCAGCGGCAAGTGGCAGCAGTCCGGCAAAGACCGGCCGATGAAATTCTACCGATTGACCGCCGCCGGCAAGAAGCAACTTAGCATCGAGCAGAACAAATGGGGGCAGATGGCGAAGGCCATTGGACTGGTTCTGACCCGCGAGGTGGAGTGATGTTGGAACGCATCCAATGGTGGCTCAGCCGCCGGTCGCGGGAGTCGTCCATGCAACGGGAGTTGGAGGCGCACATCGCATGCGAGGCGGAAGAACAGATCGACCGCGGACTGGATCCTGCGGCTGCTCGCGAGGCCGCCATCAAGGCTTTCGGCAACCGCGCCATCATGATGGAAGATGCACGGCGCGCGTGGACCTGGACGTGGCTCGGGCAGCTTACCCAAGACCTCAAATACGCGTTCCGCAATTTGCGCAGGAGCCCGGGCTTTACCGCGGTCACGATCGCTACGCTCGCGCTCGGCATCGGCGCCAATGCGGCGATTTTCAGTTTTGTGAATGCCGTATTACTCAAGCCTCTCCCCTATCCACATCCGGAGCAAATCGTCAGCGTGGCGGAAAGACTTCCGGAGGGAGGGAGCAACTTCATTTCCACTCTCAACTTCCTCGATTGGGAGCGGCAGAATCGCTGTTTTCAATTTCTCTCAGCCATTGCCTTCGACACGGTGACCTTGACCGGCCCGGGCGGCCCCGAGGAGCTTAATGTTCACCGAGTCTCGGCAACGTACTTCAAGGTGCTTGGCGTGGGCGCGACGTTGGGACGCACCTTTGCCGAAAGCGAAGGCGAGGATGGCAACAATCGGGAAGTAGTGCTCTCGAACCGTATTTGGCGGAGCCGGTTTGGCGGCGACCCCAAAGTGATCGGCCGCGAGATCACGTTGGACGCAAAAAATTACACGATCATCGGAGTGCTTCAGGCGAACAGTGAGTTTGACCGGACCTGGGCCGTAATGTGGCTGCCTCTCACTTTCACACCCGCGACCATGACACGCAATTATCACTGGCTTTATGCCATGGCTCGCCTTGCGCCCGGCGTCACCCTGAAACAGGCTCGCGACCAAATGGATACGATTGGAGCGCGCATTGCCGCCGCGTACCCGGATTCGAATAAGGGTTGGGGGGTAAGGGTCGATCCTTATATCGATCAGGTGGTTCAGCCGCAGCTCCGCCGCTCGCTTTGGGTGCTGCTGGCAGCGGTGGGAGCCGTGCTGCTGATCGGGTGCGCCAATGTCGCCAATCTGACTCTGGCGCGGGGTACGGGCCGCCAACACGAGATCGCTGTTCGTTCAGCATTGGGCGCGGGCCGTCTTCGTCTGATCCGGCAATTGCTTACGGAAAGCATATTTCTCGGAATCCTGGGTGGCGCGGTGGGGCTCGTGCTGGGCGATGCATTCGTGCACGGAATGAAACGGTGGTTGCCGCCTGACATACTGCCACCGCAAGCAAACGTCCGCATGGACTATGGCCTGTTGCTCTTGACGATGGTGATCGGAATCCTTACGGGAATCCTTTGCGGCCTGGCGCCAGCGCTCAATGGCACGCGGCCCGATCTTGCCAGATCGCTCAATGAGCGTGGGCGAACGACTGCCGGGGTGAGGCCGCAGCGGATGAGGACAATCTTGGTGGTTGCCGAAGTGGCGCTGTCATTTGTATTGCTGGCGGGCGCCAGCCTGCTGATCCGAAGTTTCAACAGGCTTGCAAGCCTCAACCCGGGCGTGGATACAACCAATGTTCTTGCGATGGATCTTCCAATGCCGCTGACAGAATTCCCGAACAGTACGATGCTGACGAACTATCTTAGGGAAGTGACCCAGAAGGTCAAGAGCGTGCCCGGAGTGCGTGACGCCGCCATCACTGATAAACCGCCGATGGAAGGCTTTGCGAACGGCGCACCCTTCCTGATCGAGGGGCGGGACGATCTTCCCTACCCCCAGCGCCCTGTCTGTGGATTTAAGGTGGTAGGGCCGTCGTATTTTGATACGGTTGGCATGAGATTGTTGAAGGGGCGCAGCCTTGACGAGAGCGATGTTGCCGGCACCGTACCCGTCACCGTGATCAATGAAACTATGGCAAAGACTTACTTCAAAGGCGAAGATCCCATCGGCAAGCGCATCTTGATTCGTCAGCTCGTGTTCGGGAAGGCTGAACGCGGCCCGGACATCCCCTGGCAGGTCGTGGGAGTAGTGACGGACGAGAAAGTCGGCGGGAAGAAAGCCTTTGGCCTCGAGGAGGACATTGCGGTCGTCTACGTTACGTTCTATCAAAGTCCCGGCCTTCGCAATAGCATGGTCGTTCGTGCCGCCACGAATCCGTTGCTGTTAAGCGGATCGATCGAAAAAGCAATCTGGAAAGTGAACAGCAACCAGGCGGTGGCGAACATTGAAACCTTGGAAGAAATCAAGTCACAAGCGGTAGCGCCAGCCCGGCTGCGGACTGCGCTGCTGGCCATCTTCGCGGGAATCGCGCTTTTGCTGGCTGCCATCGGGATCTCCGGCGTTGTCTCCTATTCCGTGGCGCAAAGAGTGCGTGAAATGGCCATTCGCCTGGCGCTTGGCGCATCACCGGGCGATCTGCTAAAGCTTGTGATCGGAAAAATGATGCTCATCGTCATGGTTGGACTCGCTCTCGGTGGGGGCGCGGCCCTCGCACTTACGCGCGTATTGGCGAGCTTGCTCTACGCTACAAGCCCGACGGATGGGGTGACGTGGGCCGTCGCTGGGCCGTTGCTCGCGGCGGTGGCGCTCCTGGCCTGCTATTTTCCAGCCCGGCGCGCAACGAAGGTGGACCCCCTGACGATTTTGCGCTTTGAGTAAATGATGACTTGACATGCCCGATGCGCTAATTCCGCGCGTAGTCGATATAGCTTGTTCATCAGGATTTGGCAATTCGATGCATTGATAGGATTCGGCACACGTTCTGGGAGAAGAAGGGTCTAGCCAGCTCGTTTGAACGAAAACCCTGAGGCTCCCGCAAGCTGTTTGCAACTTTCTTCATCAAATGCAAACTGACCATTAGATTGGCTTGTGTCCACAGCAGTGGAACATGATCATTGGGAACCTGCCGTAAGACGAAGTTTATTCGCAGTCTAGTTACCCTGCCCTTGGAACAGACCAATGAGCGCGGTGATTTCGACCAATACCGAACTGAGAGGGTGTCCCGACGAAAGTTTAGTCAGCGCGTTGTTGATGTAACCATCGTAATTTTTGTACTGTGCATTTGCAGCGTGAGTGCGCGCCGATTCCAAGTCGGCTGTTGCCATAGATATCGGACGGTTATCGGCCCGCGCTCCCTGCTGGAGCCACCCCAGTACGATGCCGAGATTCAGGGCGGCGGCATCGATGCCACGTGCTTGCACCTGAAACAACCGAATCAAATTGCTAATCTCGTCGAGGGCGCTGCTCGGTGGCTGGCCCGAGCTCAGCGCCCGGCGAGCATTATCTATAAGTGCTTGGTAGCCTGTGTAACCTGCGGTTGCTGCACTTGCTCGTACTCGTTCTAAGTCAGCGGTCATTTCCTCGATTGGACGCCCTCCAAAGGCTGCGCCCTGTTGGAGCCATCCGAGGTTAACGCCGAGGTTGAAGTTGACGACCTTGGACATGACGACCTCCATCTGTGCGTACATAAGAATTGAATAATTCAAAATCATTATGACGACTCGCTCTCGAATTCTCGGCGAGTGGTCGAGTGCACCGTGCTGCCTAGGAATTAGACCACAGACCGATCATCCCGAAACAACTTTGCCTTAGCTGTCCAGAACAGCCCTTCCAGAAAGATGCTTCTGGGCGAGAAAACAGGATTGTGGGAATACCCAACTTCGTGAGTTGGCTGCAAGGCGGCAAACAAATGTAGATGATTTTGTAGTCGCCGAAGCCGGGCCTGTCGACGATTTAAGGTGCAGGCCGCAACTCAGGTGCGCAGTTCTCACTTTGCGCTGGGTGACGGACTAGGTGAGGGAGCGGTAGAAGAATTATAAGTTACCGAGCTTTGTAACGCAGGCCATTCCCTCACTTCGAGAGGCACCCCTAGCTTGGTGCTTTTAGCCATAGCCTTTTCTAGAGCATCGTGTCGAAACGCAGCCCACCATTCGGTTACAGTTCCGACTGGCTCCTCCCATTCTCGCAGAGGTTGTTCTACCCACGTCGGTTGCCCGATTTCCGTGACCGGTTCCATGATTCTTGGCTGTGAATTCAGACATTCAATAGTACATACATCAACACTCTGCTGTAATTGCCAACACTGCTGGGAGCAAACATTGTAAAGTTTTAGCGTGTAATGGAATATCGTCGCATTTCCCTCCAACCCCCAATCCCCTCCAAGCGCAACAACGGCGCTTGCTTGAACTTGGCTAACCTGATCAAAGGTAAGAACGAGTTTTTGACCATCGATTTGCTTTTCGCCGAAGCGGAGGCCATTTTTTCTGGTTTCGTGGAACCATTTAAACGTGCAACCAGCGTACTGACCTGTGCCAGAAGCCGCTGCGGTTCGGTATGGATCTGTGAATACCGGTGGAGACCACCTTGGATTTTTTGGAATCGTTGGGTCCGGGGGGCCTTCTTGGAAAAGAGGACCTTCTTGGAACTGAACAGTAGCAATTGAGGGGAGAAAGATTAGGTTATTGGAACTCGGTTCTTGGATCGTCGGATTTGCAGCCTTGACAAGTGAAACGACTCCTTGATGCTTGCTCCTCTTTCTGAAAGCTTGTACGCCTTCCTCACGATCTGTTCGATTCTCGAAAAACAGCGACGGTATTGTCTCTACGACCTTCTCTATGGCTTGTTGAAGAGTCTCCATCAGAACAGCCTCCTCATGTGACCTGGGTTCATTGAAACGGCGGAAAGATCATCATGGGCTGACCACCACTCGCTGTGCTGTTGGAATCTGCGCCGAGCACAACTGCGGCTGTCGGTTTGCGTTGCTCGATAAGATCAGTGGTCGCCTGGAACCAAGCATGTTGGTTGGGCGCCAGTTTGAGAATAAAGTCCTCAAAGGTCTGTGAAACACTCCATTCCATGTGAGCCATGTCCCAATTGCTGTCCAGCCACGTGCGCTGCGTTGAAAGGTGCGCAAGTCTTTTGTGTATTCTCTCTATCTCATTCTGATCGGTGACCCACCCCGCCGATGTCTGCCATGTGGAGAGATAGTCGATTGCTTTGAGATTGTCCGCTTTCAGTTTCGGGTGGCTACTGAAGAATTCGCGGAGCGTCCTGTAATGCATCAGGAAAGACTCAATGGCACAGTTGCGCATCACGATAACCGCGTCCGCATATTTGGGATCAGTTTGTTTCTTGGCGTAATCGTTGAGGTCTCGCGCTTGTACCATCGCGCGGAGTTCATAAGAAATATGTGGCGCTGCATCTTCACACTCCTGGGCGGTTATTGGCGACAGAGGAGTCTTTTTCTTTTTTGGTTTTCTTGACTTTGCCATTCAGACCAGATTTTAGATGGGGTTGACTTTCGCTGCAACTTCGCCTAAGGCGTGGGCTGTCTATCCAAAGTCTCTCAGCAACCGATTATCGTCCACGTCCCATCCGAACGCCCAGTAGACTTCACGAATCATTTCTTTGCAGATGGAAAAAAGATCGTCATCTTTCATTCGTGTGCTAATTTTGCGTTCAACTGCCAGAGTGTCATCCATCATTTTCGGCAGTCGATGGACTGAGCGTGCAACAGCTCGACCCTTAATACCAACCAAACCCAGATGTAAGTCACATAATCCAAAATATCCGAATTGTTCGTAAAGGGTACAACCGAATTCTGCTGCAATTCGCAACAGCATAGCGGCTCCGCTGGGTACGAATTCCAAACTATTCGGCTGATATTTGTCCCATCGGAATTCGTGCTCGGTGTAAATGAGACCCTGCTGATGAATCTCCGTGAAATAAAACTCGCTGCTTTCATCGTCTGCCAAATACAGCCCGTCCAGTACTGGACAACGACTTCCGTAAGGAAATGAGCCAGGCGAGGTTGGATAGTTGCGACGAACCAAATTGAATGTTGCATCGAATAAGGCTTTTGGTGCGCCAATCGGTAAGCGCGGAAATGTTGGGACTGTCCAGACTACGAAACGGCCTTTCGGTTCCGACGTTGATCTTTGATACCTTGTTCTTAGCCTTACAAGATATTCCTGTGCGTGGTACTGAGCCTGTTGAATTATTCGAGCCTTTTCAGCGAGGCTCTTTTGCCTCTTTTGATGAAACCATTCTGACTCCTCAACCGTGGCCTTTCTCATCCAGTCGGAAACGTTGTCAGCCCGGACGTAAACTGTGGTGCGCTGGTCCACTGCGTGCCCGCCGTCTTCGCTCTCCTGGACCCGAATGACGACCACTGCTCTATCAGGTTCTGAAAGGGCAGGATCGCTCTTGAAGTCCACGACACTCACTTCGGGTATCAGAGGTGGATAAATCGAATTGATTCCGATCTGAATCACACGCTCGCGCAGTCCTGGCGCTAATGGTAATCCTTTGATTGGCGTAACACCGCCGCCCGTGCTCGTTTCTTCCACACCGATCAGGATCATGCCCCCATAGGTGTTGGCCATTGAGGACATCGTTTTCTCCAGCTTGCTTGGGAACTGTTCCTTGAAATCCAGAAACGTCCCTTCTTTCGCTCCTGATTGAAGGAACTGCTCCATGTCCTGGATGCCGATGTCCTCAATTGGAATATTGAACAAATCTCAGTTCCTCAGTCTGTCGAAGTTACAGCTCTCAATTACCTGGATGTTTTTCATCACACTCAATAACGGTTACGACCTCATTGTTGGGGCCGTAGATCGGGATTCGCCTGTGCCCACACTGCTTTTTGCGGAGAAGCCATGACTTGATTTTCTCCTTGAGAGCGGCTAGCAGCGCCACAGCGACAGCACTAGCAACCTGTGTTCCATAGGTGAGGATTATTTCAATCAGCCGACTCTTCGACTCGGCTGATTCTTGAATCTCCATCAGGTAACTGACCTCTGCTCCATCCTGGTTTAGATCCAATCGCAGTAGATCGTTAGTGTCGTCCGCACTCAATGCGCGAACATCTATCTTGATTTGAGGCATTCCGTTATTCTCTCACGATGAGAACAAATGACCGATCAACCCGCTCTAGCAACGCTAATCTGAAGTTGCTATACAGACCACAATTAGCTCACATCGAATGAAGCCGTTTAAGGCATCGCCTTTACTTTCGCTGTCGTGGCTGCAGCGCGTGGGGAGCGACTCTGTGAGATGAACTTTCCATTGTTGGTTCTCTTGGCAGTGCAACAATCGGGTCCTAAATATTTCTGTGTGTGCCCTGAACAGGCGTTCGAGACGAAAGTCCCTCAAGAGTCTATTGATTGATCGCTGAGGTTTCTACAGCCTCATTGTCGCCTACAGCGGTGAGGGCGACGGACCAGGAATGGATTGTAAGCGATTGAAAATATTGGTCGGGGAGAGAGGATTTGAACCTCCGACCCCCTGGTCCCGAACCACACTCGAAATCTTGTTGAAATCTGTTGAAACTTGCTGTTCTTAAGCGATTGAAATTGAACCTGTTGCACGCTGCTCGTTGAAAGCTGTTGAACTTTCTGATTCTTTGAAGCTCTGACAGCTACAAAATCGCCTACAATCTCCGGGAAATTTCTCAGAAATCTTGCCTCTCCTTCGGTTTCAACACGCGAATCTTATGTTCTGTAGCGACAACAAAGCAGTGAGCCCAGTCGCTGACGCTTTCCTCTTTAAATAATTCAAGAATCCGATCAATCAAGCTGCCTCGATCTGGGGAGCGAAGCCGTACCAACAATATCCCGTGGTGCGATCCTGGAGCGAAGCGTCGCAAATCCGAGAAATCCAGATCCTGGGTGATCAGGAACCTCGACTCCTCCTGCGCCGCTTTCCAAATCTCGGGGTCTGCACGGCCAATCAGCAGCTCATCGTAAACCGTATGGACATCGTGTCCTAGAGCTTTCAGTAGACGGCCAAGCCGGCGAGGAAGATTCTCGTCGAGCTTTATCTTCATTGAATGTGCGGAACCGCCGGAACCGGCAGGTCTTCTTCAGCAGAAGCGGCAGCAAACGCAATCGCAGCGCGGATATCCTCAGCTTTCAGGCTGGGAAAATCGGAAAGAATGTCTTCGACGGAATCTCCGGCGGCCAAGCTGGCAAGCACAGTGCGGAGAGTAACTCGAGTACCTTTGAAAACGGGTTCTCCGCCGCAAGTCTCTCGATTGCGTACAATGCGCTCTTCGTAGATTCTGGGATTACCACTTGGACTGCCCACTTCCAGCTCCCCACCAAGAAAGATTTGGTCGGGGAGAGAGGATTTGAACCTCCGACCCCCTGGTCCCGAACCAGGTGCTCTACCAGGCTGAGCCACTCCCCGAACAGGTTAGATCACCAGTATAGCAGAGAGACAGCTCTCAGCCGTTAGCTTTTGGCCATTAGCCAACACCTTCTTTAAAGATATCCCACAAACAAACCCTCGCCGGGTATTTACCTGATTGTTCTCAACATGAGAGCGGCCAAGAATGGAATTGATTCTCCCTTAACCGCGCCATGTTGTCCTTAGGTCTAAACGAAAATCTGCCACAGCCGCATGTTTACGATGCGGGTGAGAGCATATCTCATCGTTTTTGGCAGCGGTTTCTCTCGCGGCGGTCACTCCTCAGGCGATCTACGCAACGGCTGCTCTTGCTTCTGTCGATTGTCTTTTTTCTCCGGACATTTATCGGCGAGGCTTCGGTTGTTCCTACTGCTTCGATGGAGGGCACGATCCTGGTGGGTGACCACCTGTTTATGAACAAGCTTTTCTATGGTCCGGAGATTCCTTTGGTCCATTGGCGGCTCCCCATGCTGAAGAAGATCCATCGAGGCGAGATCGTGGTCTTTCATTTTCCCAAGAACCCATCAGAGATGTTTCTGAAGCGCGTTGCGGCTGTGGGCGGCGATCAGGTGGACATCCGGGATGGCGTCCTGTATGTGAACTCTCGGCCAGTGGTTGAGCCTTATGTTGTTCATCGCGCGCCCTTCCATTCCGCGCATGAAGGGATGGGGCCGCTGGTTGTCCCCAGAGATCAGTTGTTTGTCATGGGAGACAACCGCGATAACTCCAGCGACAGCCGTGATTGGGGATTTGTGCCGGTGCGCAATGTTGTGGGTGAGCCGCTCTTTGTGTACTGGTCTTATGATGCCCCTTCCTCCCGCTGGCTCGACGCAAACTTGGGACACCGAATCCATTTTTATGCTTCGATTGCGGGAAGTTTCTTCTCGCATACGCGATGGAAACGGACCGGAATGTGGTTGGGGCAAAGCAGCTTCTAGCTGCTGGCTGCTAGTAGCTGTTCTTCAAGGAGTTTTTTGCGAAGGCCTGCGGGGCGGGGGAATACTGCACGTCATGAGAATCCATTACATACTTGCCTTTGAAGCGGACATCGGCTACCGCATGTGTGGCGGTGTGCAGCCATACTCCATCGATACAGGCGAAGCTCATCAGGATATATAAATCGCGCACCCACCACGAAGGGCTCTTCACGACCTGGCCTTCAATCCGGTACACGTTATAAGTTTCGGCGTCGACCCAAAGCTTGCCGCGCAGCATGTCTTTTTCCTGGCGCTTCGGTGTCATGCTCAGCACGAAGCAATGCCGGCCGTCAACCGTCTCTGCGCCCACCAGCTTGAAATCATAATTTTCGGGAGAAACTTCCTTGCGTTGGGCTTCTTTTGAAGTGTCCGTTTCTTTGGCGAGGATGTCGCGGACAACTCTTTCTCCTACGCCTCCGCTGCTGCTCTCGATGCGATATTGCTTCTGGTCCGGGGGAAGATAGGTAATGTCGGCCACGACCTGGGCTTTGGGCTGCGATTGCTTATCGAAAAGCTGGTAGTTGCGTTTGACCGTATAGGCCTTCGTGCGGTCGTGGTTTTGGCGGCGCACTGCCATCATGCGGGCGACGATGGTGTTCACGTCCGGAGTTGTTGCCTGCTGAGCAATCGCCAATCCCTCCACTAAGAGAAACACAAAGAGTCCCCAAATTGTTGAACGCAGTACCACTCTACACCCGCCTGCTTGCTTAATTACTTAGAAGCACCTTTTGGACAAAAGGAGGGCTGTAGTTCCAGGCCCCCGACTGGCAATCTGCTATTCCCCTCATTCTTCGCCGGCATGGGCTTCCTGGGCAGTAATTTTGCTAAGGGACGCTAAAGACAGCTAAGAGAGCCTTCTTAGCGAGGAAATCTCAAGTTTCCTAGTACAATAATTGGTTCATTCAGCTTTCATTCAACCTGGAGAAAATCTTTTGGCCAACCTTATTCGGGCGAAGGTCTCCGCCCTGGGAACGTTTGTCCCTTCGCGTCTGTTAACCAATGCTGATCTCGAGAAAATGGTAGAGACTTCCGACCAGTGGATCATGGAACGAACCGGTATTCGCCAGCGCCACATCGTCGATAAGGGCGTAGCGTGCTCGCACCTGGCAGTTGAGGCTGCAAAAGCCGCCCTTCTCGAGCGCGGCCTTGAAGGCAAGGATATCGAGGCTATTTTCGTTGCCACGGTCACCCCCGACATGATGTTTCCAGCCACGGCTTGCCTGGTACAAGACAGGCTGGGCGCAGTAGGCGCTTGGGGGTTTGATATTTCCGCCGCCTGCGCCGGTTTCGTTTATGCCTTGCAGACGGGGGCAAAATTCATAGAATCCGGGGTACACAAGCGTGTTCTCGTGATTGGCTCCGATGTGATGAGTTCCATTATCGATTACACCGACCGCGCCACCTGCATAATCTTTGGAGATGGCGCAGGCGCTGTGTTGCTGGAACCTGCTGATGACGGCAATTGCCTGCTCGATTTCATCCATGAGGTCGATGGCTCAGGCGGGTGCTCGCTCTATATGCCCGGCGGTGGCAGCCTCCACCCGGCAAGCTGCGAAACCGTGGAGAAGCGGATGCATTTCGTCCACCAGGAAGGCCAGGCGGTCTTCAAATATGCCGTGCGCAAGATGGCAGAGGTCTCCGAGAAAATCCTGGCTCGCAATGGCTATAAAGGCACCGACCTTAAGCTGTTTGTTCCGCACCAGGCCAACCGCCGCATCATCATGTCCACCGCCGAGAAACTGGGGCTTAGCGAAGACCGCGTCGTCATCAACATCGATGAATATGGAAACACCACTGCAGGCACGGTCCCCCTGGCCCTGGAGACAGCGCGCCAACAAGGCAGGCTCAAGAAAGGGGATTTGGTATTGCTTGCTACCGTAGGCGCCGGTTTTACTACAGGCGCGACGTTGCTTCGCTGGGCCATGTAGGGAGGGATTGGGTAAGTGGGTAATTTGGTAATTGGGTAATTGAGAAAGCTGCTGCCGGTTTGAAAATTACTCAATTACCAAATTACCCGTTTGCCCAGCTTTCTCAGCCTTTTCCTTTGATCTCATCCCGATGTTTTGCCGCATCGAGGGGACGCACCGGCTCAGTCATGCGAACTGGATCGAGGATTTCGTCAATTTCTTTTTCGCTCAACAGCTTTTTATCGCGGGCAATATCAATGATGGAGCGTCCCGTAGCTACTGACTCCTTAGCGATTTCTGCTGCCTTGGCATAACCGATGTAGGGATTCAGGGCGGTTGCCAGCGAGACCGTGCTCTGGGCGTAGAAATTACACCGGCGTTCGCTAGCCGTGATGCCCTTCACGCATTTGTCGGTAAAAACCTTCAGCATGTTGGTGAGAATCGTAATGGATTGCAACACGCTGTAGGCCATGGTTGGCATCATTACGTTAAGCTCAAGCTGTCCGGCTTGCACTGCCAAGGCCACTGCCGTGTCATTGCCCACCACCTGAAAAGCGACCATGGCAGCCAGCTCCGGCATAACGGGATTGATCTTTCCCGGCATGATCGAGGAGCCGGGTTGCAGCGCCGGAAGGTTGATTTCCGCAAATCCGGTATTGGGTCCCGAGGCAAGCAAACGCAGGTCGTTGGAGATGCGAATGACCTCGAGAGCCAGGTTGCGCAAGGCGCTCGAAGTCTCGGCCATCGGAGAGTTCGTCTGCATGGCCCAGCGCATATCGCTCGTCGGAACGACTCTCTGACCGGAGATGCGCGCCAAACTGGCAATGGCCTTTTCTCGATAATCGGGATGGGTGTTGATTCCGGTACCCACCGCCGATCCGCCCAATCCCAGTTCTCGTAAAGATTCCGAGGCTTGACGAATGCTGTTGATGGCCTTTTTCATGCTAACGCCGTAAGCCGCAAATTCCTGGCCCAGCCGCATGGGAACCGCGTCTTGCATGTGGGTGCGGCCCGACTTCATGATGTTGTGAAACTCTTTGCCCTTTGCTTCGCACGCCGCCGCCAGAGATTCAAGCACCGGATAAAGTTTTTCCAACTCCAGCAGAGTGGCAAGCCGCATTCCGGTAGGAAAGACGTCATTGGTCGACTGCCCATAGTTCACATGATCATTCGGATGAACGATGCTATAGTCGCCCAGCTTCCCGCCCAGGAGCTCGACCGCGCGGTTGGCGATCACCTCGTTGGTGTTCATGTGAAAGCTCACACCGGCGCCCGCCTGGAAAACATCCACGACAAACTGGTTGTTCCATTTGCCTTCAATCACTTCCTGGGAGGAGCGAATGATAGCGCCAGCCCGTTGGTCTTCCACCAGGCCAAGGGCCTTGTTGGCTTCTGCAGCCGCCTGTTTCACCATCCCAAAAGCCTTGATCAGCGTAGGATGGGCCTTCATCCCCGAGATGGGATAATTTTCCACGGCGCGAGCGGTTTGAATGCCGTAATAGACGTCCGCCGGAATTTCTTTGATGCCAATCGAATCTTTTTCCGCGCGCAAGTTCTGCGATGCAGTTGCCATAATCTTTCCTCTTGAACGTTATGAATAGATGCCGAAATCCGGCAGAAGCAAAACTGTAAATTATAGCAATTCAGGGCGCTCGCAATTTGAACCAGCATAAGCAACAAGATCTCTGGGACTGCCGGAAATCCCAGTCTGATTTAATCTAGTGCAGTGATCGCGAAGAAAATGATTTCATTATGAGAGCCATCATCGCCGGCGGTGGAACCGGCGGACATGTAATTCCGGCGCTGGCAATTGCGCGTGAACTGCAGGCCCGCTACAAGGCGGAAATCCTGTTCATCGGCACCAGCCGGGGAATTGAGACAAGGCTCGTGCCCCAGGCAGGCTTTGGCTTGATGCTGATCAAAGTAGGAGCCCTCAAGAGCGTCAGCCTGACGACTCGCTTGCGCACTCTTCTCGGCCTTCCGCTGGCCATCCTTCATTCCCGAAAAATCATTCGGGTCTTCGATCCTCAGGTGGTCATAGGAGTGGGCGGATATGCATCCGGTCCGGCTGTAGCGGCCGCCATCCTTGGAGGAATCCCTACACTGGTCTTCGAGGCAAATTATGTGCCGGGATTCGCCAACAAGATTGTGGGGCGATGGGTATCGGCTGCCGCGGTCCATTTTGAACAGACAACTCAGTATTTTCGCAATGCAAGCGTAGTCGGGGTCCCAGTTCGCCCGGAGTTCTTCGATGTACCTCCCTTGGACACCAACCATCCGCCCACCTTGCTGGTTTTTGGTGGCAGCCAGGGGGCACATGCGATCAATCTGGCAGTTACGGAAGCCGTCCCCCGAGTACTAGGGAAAATTCCAAACCTTCGGATCATCCATCAGACTGGGGAACGAGACTATAATGACGTTCAAGCAGCCTACACACGTGCAGGAGCTTCGGCGGAAGTTTCAGCCTTTATCGACAAAATGCCGCAGGCATTTGGCCGGGCCGACCTGGTAATTTGCCGGTCGGGGGCCAGCACGGTTGCTGAGATCGCCGCCGCAGGGAAGCCTGCTATTTTTATTCCCTTTCCTCGCTCCACCGACGATCACCAGCGCCGTAATGCCGAAGCGATTGCTAATGCGGGCGCGGCCGTCCTTATGACAGAATCAGAGCTGTCGGCGGAGAAGCTGGCCGAAGCCGTAGTCGAGTTGTTGGGCGACCCCTCGCGGTTGCGGGCGATGTCGGCCAAAGCCAGGACTCTCGGGCATCCGAATGCCGCGGCCCAGGTAGCGCAGATAGCTGCGGAATTGGCTGCCCGGAAAGAATAGCTTTATGTTTGCCAAGATTCAGCGCATACATTTTGTCGGCATTGGCGGAATCGGGATGAGCGGCATCGCCGAGGTTTTGCTGACCCTGGGATACAAAGTCTCCGGCTCCGACCTGAAAAGCTCGGCTGTAACAGAGCGTCTCGCCAATCTGGGAGCGATTATTTTCGAAGGACATCGCGCCGAAAACGTTACCAGCGCCGAAGTCGTTGTGACCAGTTCCGCCATTGCGCGCGACAATCCCGAAGTCGTTGCGGCGCACTCCCAGCATATTCCGGTGATCCAGCGGGCAGAGATGCTGGCCGAGTTGATGCGCCTGAAGTACGGCATCGCCATTGCCGGAATGCATGGAAAAACCACCACCACCAGCATGGTGGCGGCGGTGCTGGCCGCAGGAGGCTTGGATCCAACGGTTGTGGTCGGCGGACGCGTGGACGCCATGGGATCCAATGCCCGCCTGGGCAAGTCGCAGTACCTGGTGGCCGAAGCCGATGAGAGTGACCGCTCGTTTCTAAAGCTTTCGCCCATCCTCGCAGTGGTGACCAATATTGACCGCGAGCACATGGATTGCTACCGTGACATGGCAGATGTCGAACAGGCCTTCATTGATTTCGTAGATCGCGTGCCGTTTTATGGGATGGTCGTCCTCTGTAACGACGATGATCGGCTGCGCAATCTGTTGCCCAAACTTGCCCGGCGGGCGATTACTTATGGCAAGCGCGACGATTCCGATTTCCAAATCCTCGGTGGCGAGGTCCAGGCCGGCAGCTCTCACCGGTACTACTCGCATTTTGCCGTACACTACCGCGGCAAGCCTCTGGGTGAATTCAACCTGCGGGTGCCGGGCAGCCATAATGTGTTGAATGCCACGGCAGCCGTGGCCGTGGGCGTGGGACTTGACATCGACCCGAATCGAATCCGCGAAGCCCTGGAAAATTTCCGAGGCGTGGATCGACGCTTCCAACTCAAAGGCCAAGTGGAGAACATCAGCGTGGTCGATGACTATGGACATCATCCCACGGAAATCCGCGCTACCCTGGCGGCCGCGCGCCAATGCGGTCCCAAACGCGTGCACGTGGTCTTCCAACCTCATCGGTATACGCGAACGCGAGACCTGCTGGGAGAGTTCGGCACCGCGTTTTGCGATGCCGACAACATCTGGGTGCTCGATATCTATGCTGCCAGCGAGCCTCCGATCCCGGGGACTAGCGGTGAGCAGGTTGCTGACACGATCAAGCGGCTCGGCGGGCGCAATGCGCGCTATGCGGCATCCTTCGACGAGGTAGTACGCGAGCTGGCCGCAGTGGCAGATTCGGGCGACATGGTCCTGACCTTGGGTGCAGGTAATGTCTCCCAGCTCGGCCCGCAGATTCTGGCAGCGCTAGAGGGCCGTCAACGGGTACGCCCCATTCCCGCCTGACGGCAACTTTTCAATTCTGAATGTCATCCTAATAAGACCGCCTGCGTGCGCCGGGGCTCGTGTGTTTGATTTTTGCAGTACGTTGAATCTTTGCTATCCTGCTTGGAGAAGAACTCAGTTCAGTGAACACCAGAAGCCAACCAGGCAAGACATCCAACGGAAGCCAATCACTCTCGCAGCGTAACCCCGCAGCTTTGCGTTTGCTTGCCGCCATTGTCGAATCTTCAGACGATGCCATCGTCAGCAAAGACCTGAATGGCATCGTGACCAGTTGGAACAAAGGTGCAGAGCGCGTTTTTGGCTATAGCGAAGAGGAAATTTTAGGAAAATCGATTACCGTCATCATCCCCCCGGAATTGCAGAGTGAGGAGCCTCAGATTCTAGCCAAGATCAGGGCAGGTGAGCGAATCGAACACTTCGAAACCGTTCGGCTTCGCAAAGATGGCCAGCGAATCCAAATATCCTTGACCATATCGCCGATCAAAGATGAGCGTGGGACCATTGTGGGAGCGGCAAAGATTGCCCGCGATGTGACCCGGCTAAAGAAAACTGAGGAGGCTGCATTCCGACTGTCTGCCATCGTCGAATCCTCCGACGATGCCATCGTCAGCAAAGACCTGAATGGCATTGTAACCAGTTGGAACAAAGCCGCCGAGCGCATCCTTGGTTATACCGCAGAAGAAATCGTCGGGAAACCGATAACGCTCATTATTCCCGCAGAATTGCACGGCGACGAGCCCCGGATTTTGGCGAATATCGCCGCCGGGAAAAGAATCGAACACTTCCAGACGATTCGGTGCAGGAAAAACGGCGAACGCATCGATGTCTCTTTGACCATTTCGCCCGTTAGAGACCAAAACGGGAAAATTATCGGCGCGGCAAAAATTCTTCGCGACGTCACGCAGCAAAAAAGAATGGAAGCCGCTCTGCACATGAGCGAACGGCTTGCTTCGGTCGGGCGTCTCGCGGCGACTGTAGCTCATGAGATCAACAATCCCCTGGAAGCGATCACAAATTTTATCTACCTGGCCAAGCACCAGCCCGGATTGACCGACAAGCTCAAGCGTTACCTGGATTCCGCCGATCAAGAACTTTCACGAGTTGCCCACATCGCGCAACAAACCCTGGGTTTTTATCGAGACAGCTCCCAGCCAGAATCATTGGCAGCTTCCGAGGTTATCGATGGCGTGTTGGCCATTTATGACAGAAAGCTTAAACTGAAAAAACTGAGGGTTGAAAGGCGAATCGAACCTCACGTGACCGTGTGTACAGTCAAGGGAGAACTCAAGCAAATACTTTCGAACCTGATTGCCAATGCCATTGATGCCTCGAAGGATGAGGGCGTGATTATTGTCGCCGCCCATCGCTCGGTCGATTCCCGGTCTCATCGCCACGGAATTCGAATTTCGATAGCGGATCATGGCTCGGGAATTTCGGAACAGGACAAAAAGAACATCTTTGTTCCTTTTTTTACGACCAAGCAAAACGTCGGAACCGGATTAGGCCTATGGATTACGAAAGATCTGTTGGAAAAAAGAGGAGGCCACATCCGTTTTCGGAGCAGCAATTTCACGCCAACCGGCACCGTGATGAGCATTTTTTTGCCCTCGGAATTGCCGCTGCAAACGTCTGAGTTCGTCGCTTAAATTGTGAATCATGCACCTATCGATCCCCAACCCTTTACACCTGGTAGACCAGAAGCCTCCCCTTCCTTTCTTGAAGGAAAGGCCGCAACTCGACCCTTCAGAAACCCACGGACGGCCTAAGCGGATTCTGGTCATTGATGATGAGACCGTCATAGCTGATAGTGTGGTGGACATTCTTAGCCTCCATGGGTGGGACGCTATAGCGTTCTATAACGGTCTTGACGCGATTGAGTTTGCGCGGAAAAATTGTCCCGACATAGTAATCTCAGATGTTGTCATGCCTAAACCGAATGGCATTGAAACCGTACTCGCGATCCGTGAACTGTGTCATACCGCCCGGATATTGTTGTTCTCAGGGCAGGCCGCCACGACGGATATCCTGCGAGACGCGCGGGCAAAGGGACACCAATTCGAGCTCGTCCAAAAACCCATTCACCCCGATCAGCTCTTGAAGAAAATATCCAGCCTGAAAAACTCCTGAAGTTGCGAATTCAGCTCTACACGATTTCACGGAGACGGCCACTGGTGACGTCGTAGATGAAGCCACGGATAGCAACTTCTTGGGGAACCCACGGATGGGTCCGGAGCTTCTGCAGTTGATGACGGACATTTTCTTCAATGTTTTGGAAAGTGTAGAAGAAGGCGGGCGCAATGGCTGCGGTTCCAGCGCGATTGTGGATTCGGCTGCGTAAGTCCTGTTCGCTCGTGTGCATCAGGCCACAATCGGTGTGATTGATGACCATGAATTCCTCGGTGCCCAACAGATAGTGCGATACGACCAGGGAGCGCAGCGTGTCGTCGGTGACGATGCCCCCGGCATTACGGATGACATGAGCATCTCCGGTTTTCAGACCCAACGTGCGAATAGAAAGCCGCGTATCCATGCAGGTCAGCACCGCAAGCTTGCGCTCTGGGCGCGGAGTCAATTTGCGGAGTTCATGCGTGCGCGCGTAGATTTCGTTTGCGGCGAGAACTTCGTCGATGACGCTCATAGTCGGCACCTTTAACCTCACTTAGTCTTGGTCTGCTTGTTACAAAGGCCGAACCGGGGCAGACTGATTGAGGATCAGCCAGTACAGCCCAAGTTGGCCAACGGCTTCGATAAACTGGTCGAAAACTACTGGCTTGCGTACAAAGCTATTGGCGCCCAAGCCGTAACTCTTGAGACGGTCCTGGTCTTCGTTGGACGAAGTCAAAATGACCACCGGAAGAAGCTTGGTTCGCTCGTCGGAGCGCAGCTTCCGGAGAACGTCCAAGCCATCCAATTTGGGGAGCTTCAGATCCAAAAGCACGACTTCGGGCATGCGCGAGAGATCACGTCCGGCATGAGAACCTGCTCCGAATAGATAGTCGATCGCTTCCACGCCATCGTGCGCCACGATGATTTCATTCTTGATGTGGTGCTTCTTCAGGGCCCTTATCGTGAGGGCTTCGTCATCAGGATTGTCTTCTACCAGCAATATAGGCTTATCCAGCATTCTATTCACTCCGTAGCACACTTACGCTTCAGAAGCATTGACGGGAGAAAGACTTGCCGCCTCTGGACCCGCTGAAGCCTTAAACAACATTCCTTTTTCATCTATTCCCGGCAAAACAAAACTGAATGTCGCGCCCTTCCCCACCTCGCCTTCGGCCCAGATCTGTCCTCCATGGCGATGAATGATCCGCTGAACGGTTGCTAATCCTATTCCGTTTCCTGTGAATTCCGTGGCGTCATGGAGACGTTGAAAAGCCCCAAAAAGCTTGTTTGCGTATTTCATGTCGAATCCGGCGCCGTTGTCAGAAATAAAGCAAACTCTTTGATCTCCCTTGGTCCGCATTCCGAACTCAATATGTGTTTCCGGGGTTTGCGAGGTAAACTTCCAGGCGTTGCCTAAAAGATTTTCGAGCAAGATTCGCAACAATCCCTGGTCGCCTTCCGCCATGATGCCAGGCGCAATAATAAAGTGCGACTGGCGCTCGGGCTCTGATCTTTGCAGATGCCCGGCAATCTCCTCCGCCAGGGCGCTCAGGTCGACCATTTCGCGAACCATCCTGGAGCGCGCAGTCCGGGCCAGTTTCAGCAGATCGTCGATCAATTGTCCCATGCGTCCCGCGGCGGCGCGCACGCGTTGAAGGTACCCTTTTCCTTCCACGCTCAGGGCATCCTGGCAATCTTCAAGAAGCGCCGCGCTAAAGCCATCGATGGCGCGTACCGGGGCCCGCAGGTCATGAGAAACCGAATAGCTGAAACTTTCCAGCTCGTTATTGACTGACGTAAGCTCGAGATTGCGAAATTCGAGTTCGGCATTGAGGTTGAGCAAACTTTCTTCACTCTGGCGCAGGGCTTCTTCCGAGCGCTTTCGTTCGGTGATGTCCACCGCAATGACCAATTCGGATTTGCGGTTGTTGAAGATCAACCCATAAGAAGAGATCTCGACATCGCGGATTTCGCCATTCTTTCGAAGATGCCGCCAAGTGCTGGTGCTGCGGGCGCCGTCGTGAGATTGAGATACGGTCTTCAGCAACGCAGACACGTCTTCTGCCGGCCGGATGTCCTTGATGGTCATGCCCAGGAATTCCTCCCTTGAGTAGCCATAATCGCGAATCGCAGCCGCGTTGACCGCAAGAAACTGGAGCGTTGATCGATCATATACCCATACCGGATGAGGATTCAGTTCGAACAAGCTTCGGTATTTCTCCTCGCTTTCCCGCAGCTTCACCGTCATGTCTTCGGCCAGCTTAACAGCGCGGGCTTCCGTGCGCGTTAACAGGTGCATCACGCCAAGCAGCAGCAGGCTGATCAGTATCCCGGCGGGAAGTATGCCCGGATTTTGCCTTTCACGAACCAGTGAATCCAATCCCGGCAAGCTGATAAAACGCAGCGTCCAGACTTGGCTTCCAAAATCGATTTCTGAAGTCTCGGTCGCCAGTGGCCCATAATCGTGAGCAAGTTCCCTGAGTTCGGGTGATCGATACATCAACGATTCCGACCCTGGCCTAGCGCCCGAGAAGATTTCAAACGACGCAAGAGGAGACTGCTCGTTGATCACCCCTCTCATGAGATTGGTTATGCGAAATGGACTGTACACATATCCAAACAAGGCAGCGCGACGCTCCGAAACTGTTCCGGCAGGCATTCCCTTTCGGTAGAGAGGCAGGTACATCAGGAATCCTGCCTGGACATCCGCTTGTGTCTCCTGAACCAGCTTCACCTTACCGGACAAACTGGTTGTTCCATTGTCTCTTGCGTATTCCATCGCAGCGCGGCGCACCGGCTCCGAAAACATGTCATAGCCAAAAGCCCGCTGGTTTCTCCAGTCGAAGGGCTCGATGTAGACGATAGAGGTATATTCTTGACGCTCGCCCTCAGGACGAATCGAGTAATTGGGAAAACCCTCGTCACGAACTCGCTCGACATGGGCGGCTTTTTGAGCAGCAGGAATGAATTGCGAAAAACCAATCCCCTGCACGCCCGGAAACCGCTCCTCGATATTCAAACCTGTGACATAGTTGTGAAACATCTCGCGCGTGACGACGGGATTCGCTTCGAAAACACTGCGCGTGCCATAGAGCGCATCCTCGTACACCTGAAGCCGGGCACGAATTGCGGCGCGGGAGCGTTCAATTTCCTGCTCGAAACTGGCGCGTGCCCGTTCGCGCGCCTGCCTGAGATTGGCCCGCCACACACCTATTGTTGTTGCCAGAGAAAGCGCAAAGATAGACCAGGCGATGACGGTTCGCCACTTGATGCGGGAAGCGCCAATTGATCGATGTTCTTCCTCTCCGTTGGTCATAAGCGGCCTCCCGGTAGAAGATTTCCGGGCCAATGGTTCGGTGTAATCCCTATATTCTGCTGTGAAGAGGCATTATAAGGCGAGCCCGGTTATTATCGCCAAGCCGGCTATCTGACTACCTTGTGGGCCAGTTTGGATCAAGCTTTGCTTCAGAGGATTTCTAATTCTTAATGTTTGAAACGCTGAGATTCCTGAAATGAAAAAACCCGGCTGTAAGCCGGGTTCATCTGCCAAAAAACGGATCAACGGTTTCCAAAAAAGGAAATTATTGGTTGACGGGTATCTTGATGATCTTCTTTTGAATTGCGTAGGTCACGAGCTGGGCTTTGTTGTGGATATCGAGCTTGCGCATCAGATTGAATTTGTGAGCTTCGACGGTCTTCACGCTCAATCCCAGAATCACGGCAATCTCCTTCACTGAATTGCCTTCGGCAAGCAACTTGAGGATTTCGCGTTCCCGTGGAGTCAGGGTTGACATGCGGGGACGCATGCGCGTATCCCGGACGCGCGAACGGAAGTCTTCGACCAGCTTCCCCAGGACCTGGGAACTCAGGAATTTTCCGCCTTTGTAGACATCGCGGACCGCAGTAAGAAGCTGCGGGGCAGGCGTGTCTTTCAGGACATAGCCAGAAGCACCCACCTCGAGGCATTGGACCAGGTAGTCTTCGTCGTCATACATGGTCAGGAAGAGGATCTTGACCTCCGGACGGTTCTTCTTGATCTGGCGGGCCGCCTCAAAGGACGATAATCCTTGCATGCCGATGTCCATGAGCACGACGTCAGGACGGGCGTCGCGGGCTTTTTCAACCGCTTCACCGCCATCGGCAGCTTCGGCAATCACTTCAAAGTCGCTTTCACTCTCCAGCAGGCGGCGTACACCCTGGCGAAACAGCGTGTGATCGTCTACGAGCAAACATTTGATCTTGGGCATGGGGTCCTCGATTCACCTAGTTCAACCTGGCTCCCGCCTGGGCTGCGCTCTGCAAAGGAGCAGCTTCCGCGGCAACAGCCTCGCCGACGGGCACGTTAATCTCCAGACGTGTACCTTTTCCCTTGGCGGAGATGACGCGCAAGATTCCGCCCAGCATGGCTATACGTTCTTTGATTCCAGATAGCCCAAAAGAGTGGCCACGCGAGTTGCTCCTTGGCTGAATTCCTATGCCATCATCCTCCACCACCACCTGGACAGTTTGTCCTAGCCGCGAGACCTGTACGGTCACGCTCTTGGCCTGGGAGTGCTTGGCCACGTTATGAAGCGCCTCCTGGACGACCCTGTAAATCGCTTGCTCGGCCCCCGAGGCCAGACGGCCGACTTCGTCCGATATCATCACCTTGGTCTTCACGCCGGTGTTGCGAGCCAGATCTTTGGCTTCTTTTCGAAGGGCAGCCACAAGTCCCAACTCCTCAAGCACCAAAGGCGACAGCTTGCCAATGATGCGGCGAATGCCCTCAATGGTGCGATCAACGACCTCTACAGTCTCGCGGATTTTGGCCTTGTGAGCTGGCGCCCCAGATTCCATCATTCCCAGGTACAGCCGGATCACCATCAGAGCTTGGCCGGTTTCATCATGAAGCTCGCGGCTGATGCGCTTGCGCTCATCCTCTTGCACTCTGAGCAAGTGTGCGGAGAGCTCTGCGATCCGGTGCTCGCGCTCGCGCAGGGCGTCGATCATGCGGGCACGCTCGATGGCTAATGCTGTCCGGTCACCTATCGCGCGCAGCAGTTCGCGTTCGGTCGGCAACCACTCGTAAGGCTTGCTGAAGCCGATCACCACCACCCCGATGGTTTGGCCGTCAACCTTGAGCGGAACACCCCAGAGCGATTTCGCCTTCTCGCGAATCAGAGGCGTAAGATTGCCGTTCTCGGCGCTGGTATCGAGGACCATAGCGGATTCCCCGGTGGCCGCGATCTTTCCGGAAAATCCGACGCCCACGTTGACCCGGAAATCTTCCGGAAGACCAACCTCGCCTAACCCGGAAGATGATGCGACTCTCAAGAAATCAGCCTCCGGCTCGCGTAGTAGCACCGCTCCAACTGAGGCCTGGAATGTCTGGGTCGTAATATCCAGGACCCTTCGCAGCAGCACGGCAAGATCGGCGGCACCCAGCTCAGCATCCAGCACCGCAAGCATGGCGGAGGATTCCAACGTCTTGGTATCAAAGTACGCTCCGGAGATGGTCACAAAGGCGACCGAGGAGAGCATTTCCAGGGCTGCCTTGGCCTCGGCCTCCCGTCCCGGAAACAGGCCCGACAGGTACGGATCGCAGGAAGTCTGGTAAATCTCAAACGAGCGCGCAACTGCGCGGGTGTCTACCTGCAGCTTGGCGAGCCGGGTTCCGAAGTAGCTCAGGTTCTCCTGGAAGCCGGGAAAATTGCCGTGGCAAAAATAAGTACATCCAGCGCCCATCGTAAGACGCTCAAGAGCAGCCAGCACGCGCCCATCGAAGCCGAACTCGGCAATCAGCTTCTCGCGCCAGGCGTGCGTAATATCTGGAAAATAAGGTTCTAGCGCTCGGGCAACTTCTACGATCAGTTCTCGAGAGGAATCCTTGAAAGGTGGAACGGCAGTCACGATACTTCTTCCCCGAATGCTTTAGGACTTTAAGGAAGGTTACCCGAACGTAAACAAATGGTACCCCAAACTCTTGGTAAGGATTTTACCTTTGATTTACGCTAATGTGAACTAAATATCGAACGCTTATGCTTTCACTCGTTCCATGCTGTGCATGTCGTGACGAACTGCCTGCTGGAAATAGTCGAGAGAAAGCTTAAGTCCTCTCTCCAGATCAATCATTGGACTCCAGCCGAGAAGCTCTATTGCACGGGTGATGTCCGGACGACGCTGCTTGGGATCATCCTGCGGCAGAGGCTCGTAGACTATGGGACTGCTGGAACCGGTCACCTTCAATACCAGTTGCGCACACTCCAGAATCGTAAACTCGCACGGGTTGCCAATGTTGACCGGCTCATGAAACCCGCTGCGCGAGAGTCGCAGAATGCCTTCAACCTCGTCGCTGACATAACAAAAACTGCGGGTCTGATTGCCATCGCCGTAGACCGTAAGCGGCTCTCCGCGTAGAGCCTGCTTCATGAAGTTGGAAATTACGCGGCCATCATTTAACTGCAGGCGTGGACCATAGGTGTTGAAAATGCGGACGATGTGCGTATCAACATTGTGATATCGCAGATACGCCATAGTGGCGGCTTCAGCGAAGCGTTTGGCTTCGTCATAAACCGAACGCGGACCAATCGGATTTACGTTGCCCCAGTAGCTTTCCCTCTGCGGATGCTGCAGCGGATCGCCATAACATTCAGACGTTGAGGCCAACAGATACTTAGCTCGATATTTTTGGGCCAGATCAAGCGAATGAAAAGACCCGAGCGAACCCACTTTCAAAGTTTCAAGGCCATGATTGAGGTAATCGACCGGACTTGCAGGCGAGGCAAAGTGGAAGATGTAGTCCACTGCGCCCGCATCGTAGGGCTGGTTAACGTCTTGCTGAATGAATTCGAACCGTGGCTCGTTTCTCAGTTGTTCAATGTTGCGGGTACTGCCGGTGACCAGGTTGTCAACGCAAACTACGTGATGGCCTTCCGCCACGAGGGCGTCACAGAGATGAGAGCCGATAAAACCTGCGCCCCCGGTTACCAGAACTCGCATGAGATTCCTTTCGTTTCACTGTTGGCCTCCAGCCCGGATGTTTTCCTGGTTGCCGGAGTTGCAGTGGTTGATGCCTCGTTCAATGGCAGTCCCCTCTTCGTAGTCGTTCCAGGTCACAATCAGCAAATATGGAGGGGCATTCTGCATATCATAATAATGCCGGAAGACGCGCAACCCGTCTTCGAATGTCTTTCCGCACCTGTTCGCAATTTTACGATTCCGGCCCCAGGAGGCTTTGCTGTCGTCAAATCCGGCCCAAACTGCCCCTACAGCAATCTTATCCGGGTGGTGCTGGATCATGTTGCTATAAAAATTATCGAGATAGTCTCCACCCCAATTGCTGCCGTCAGGCGACCAGCCTGCTTTTCCAGGTTGCACCCAGGCGTAATAACCATCGAACGCCCGTGGATATTTGCCGCTTTGGTCCTTATAGATCAGCACGGGCGGATCAGGCCAGGACTGCGTAACCTGGCGCACCCTGTCCCAATCGGTGCTGGCGTCTTTTGGAAAAATGAAAATCACCGGCTTGCCGTTGTAACGAAGATAAGCTGATCGCGAAGGTCCGGCATTGCGGCTGATGTACTTGTCGTAAAGATATTGGATATCAACGATTACCGCATCAGTGGCATAACCCGGATGGTCGACTGCCTCGTCGTACTGGACTGCCACCTTGAAGTTGGTTTGGCTGGCCACCTGCTGAAGAAGGCCATAACTCTGATCCTCAAACTGCTTGCGCGGACCATACCAGTTGACTACAAAACCGCCGATATTCAATTCCCGCGCTTTGGCGACCTGCTGCCGCAACGCGTTAGGGTCATGGCACGAATAGCCAACGTTGATGTGGTCCTTGGTCCCAAACCACGGCTCGTAGATGGCCAGCAGCATCGGGCTGCCTTCCGGCGCCTGCAAATTCGCAAGCGATTCCCTGAGATTGGGCTTGGCGCATCCAATGGCCGACACGAAAACACAGAATATTCCCAAAGAAATGAGAGCACATTTCATAGTGTTGTACCGCTTGAGATTGGATGAACCAGCAGCAGTTCGCGTTGGATGGGGATATATCGTAGGACTAACTGAATGGAGGTAAACTATTGCGATGCTCTAAAATCGCTTGATCACCCGATCACCCGATCACCCGATCACCCGATCACCCGATCACCCGATTGTATGTTTCGTAGTCGACCGGCTGAGCAACGACGCCCGATACAGCGGGTGGAAACGTGGTAGCGACGTTCCTTTGAATCCTTGCGACAGTCTGTTCAATCGTCTGGTACAGCAGTTGCGGGTTGATGGGCTTGGCAATGTAGTCATCCATGCCGGCTTCCAGGCATCGCTCCCGATCGCCTTTCATGGCGTGCGCGGTCAATGCAATGATAGGGATATGACCGGATGTCTCCTGCTCTCGTTGCCGAATCATTGCTGTCGCTTGCAACCCATCCAGCTCCGGCATCTGCACATCCATCAGGATAAGGTCAAAAGTTGATTGGGCGAACATCTCCAGCGCCTCTTTGCCGTCGCCTGCAACAAAGACTTGATGCCCCTGCCTTTCCAAGAGTTTTACCGCCAGCTTTTGATTGATGACATTGTCTTCAGCCAACAAGATATTGAAACGCGAAGGCGTCGTCGAGGCTCTTCGGGAAATCCTCTCGAAACTGGTATCCGTGGAAACGCCGGAAGGAATCAAGCTGGTATTGGTCGTTTTTTGCGCGGTTGGCTCGGGACACATCACATTGTGGTCCGCAGAGGGCAATCTGAATGTTGTGGTGCAATAAAATTTGGCGCCCCTGCCTGGCTCGCTTTCTACCCAGATCTCTCCGCCCATCAGCGCAACCAGGCGGGCCGAAATTGCCAGTCCCAATCCAGTACCTCCGAACTTACGGGTGCTGGAGTTGTCCACCTGTCGGAATGCCTCAAAGATGAGTGCATGTTGCTCGCGAGCGATGCCAACGCCGGTATCGGTAACGCAGAACTTGAGCTGCGCCTCGTCTCCTGAAAGCTTGGTTGTCTCCGCCGAGATGATAACGTTTCCGTTAGGCGTAAACTTGATGGCATTTCCAATCAGGTTGAGCAACACTTGTTTCAAACGGCCAGCGTCTCCCAGCAACGATTGAGGCAGGTCGGGTGAGATGTGGCACAGGATTTTCAGTTTTTTCTCTTGAGCGCGAATTGCCAGCACCTCTACGGATTCCTCAACCACCACGGCCGGATGAAAAACCACAGAGACGAGTTCCAGCTTGCCTGCATCCACTTTAGAGAAGTCGAGAATGTCGTTGACGATGGCAAGCAACGTCTTGCCGGATCTGTCGGCTGTTTCCATGAAGTCAAGCTGTTCCGTTGTAAGGTTGGTTTGTTTGGTCAGTTCCAGCATTCCCAAAACTCCGTTGAGTGGTGTCCGAATCTCATGGCTCATGTTGGCCAAAAACTCGCTCTTGGCGCGATTGGCGGTTTCCGCCGCTTCTTTGGCATTCTGTAACTCGCCCGTACGCTCCTTCACCAGCATCATCAAGCGGTCTTCCGTGGCCTGCAGCCGCTTGATCCGTACAGCATTTACTCCGATCCCGAGTGAGACCAGGCTCAGGGCGGCAATGAGGTAAAACCACATTGTTTGATAGAAGCGGGGCTTAAGAACGAAGCTGAATGTGGATTCCTGAGTGCTCCATGTTGCCTCATGATTGGAAGCAATCACCTGGAAACGGTACGCTCCCGGGGGTACATTGGTATAGAAAGCGGTGTGCCGCGCGCCCGCATGGATCCACTCTTTGTCGAACCCTTCCAGCTTGAATGTGTAATTAATGTTCTCCGGGCTGAGATAGCTAAGTGCGGCAAAGTGAAATTCCAGTTTTCCGCTGCCGACGGAAATCTGTGCCCCGTTCTGCATTGGCTTGCCATCCATGGAGGAGCTTTCCAACACCAACGGAGGAGGCGTTGGATTCGAAAGAAAATGCTCCCAATCGACTGCCACTACCCCTTTCACAGAAGCAAATAACAACTTGCGATCCGAGGTCTTCCAGGCTGTTGCCTGAAAGCCGCCGTTAAACTCTGAGTTTGCCAATCCATCTTGGGCGCCATAGTTGGCAAAAGCGATGTTCTTGATTTTTTGGTCGGCAAAATCATTTAGATCGCGCTTTCGCACTCGAAGCAAGCCGCGATTCGAGGTCATCCACAGATAGCCGTGATCATCCTCAAGAATGCTCCAGATGTTGTCATACAAGAGGCCGCTTTCGCGCTGATAAAAAGTAAATCTTCCATTTCTCATCCGGCTGAGACCAGCGCTTACGCTTCCAATCCATATATCATGGTTGGAGTCCTCGTAAATGCATGTGGTTGGTGTCGCTGTAGCGGCCTTGTCTGGATTTGGGGAGAGTGGATAGTTGACAAATTTGCCATCTTTGAGTTCGGTAATGCCCACCGCAGTGGCAAACCAGAGATTCCCGTTGTGGTCTTCGGTGATGCTGCGGATCCGATTGGTGGCTAGTCCGTCCTTTTCTGTGAACACAGTGAATTTGCCGTTGGCAAACCGCGTTAGCCCTCCCTGCCGCCCACCTGCCCCGATCCACAGATGCCCGCTGCGGTCCTGATACAAAGCGGAAATACGGTCATTGGCCAACCCCTGTTGCGTTCGAAAAACCTTGATCACTTTGCCGTTGCGAAACTGCTTCAAGCCATCGGTGGTTCCAATCCATAGTGTTCCCTGGCGGTCCTCAGCGATGGCTGTGACCAGATTGCTGGCAGCCGTACTTCCCAGCCGATAAGAGATAATCTGATCGTTCTTAAGTTGGTCTAACCCGTGTTCGGCGCCTATCCAGACGCTTCCGTCATGCCCCTGATACAAAGCAAAGACAGCTTCATTGGCAAGGCCATGATCATCACCATAAGTTGTAAAGCTGCGTTCTTTAAAGCGATTCACGCCGCCGGTGAAGGTTCCAACCCAGAGACTTCCCTCGCGATCTTCATAAATCGAGAGCACCTGATGACTGGTGAGTCCATCATTCTGGGTATAGCACTGAACGTCATCTGGCCGCAGTCGGCACAGCCCATTTTCGGCAGACCCTATCCACAGGCTGTTTTCCCGGTCCATATAGACGCTACGGATCGGACCCTGCAATCGTCGATCGCGAACACGAATGAATTCCCCGTTGGAAGAGTGATACACACCATGAAATGCCGTTCCTATCCATAAGCGGCCTTCGTGATCAAAAGCCAGAGTGGCAGGATCGTCAAATGGGGTTTTCCATTGTGAAGTCTGGCCAGTCAGGGTGTTTATCGTGAGGATATGGGTGGCAGTTGCGACCCAAAGCGTTCCCTCGGGTGAGATCGCCAGGGCATTGACAGGTTCTTTTGGAAGCTGCTGTTGCCCAATCGATGTTAGAAAGCGCCCCGACTGGAAAACTGCCAGACCTTTGTCGGTGCCAATCCAGAGTGTCCCATCGCTGGTTTGCGCCAGGGCATTGATGATGTTCCCTGGAAGTTCCTCATGCACGCCAAAGGTTTGGAATCGTCCCTCGCTATAGCGCGTCAGTCCTCCCTCAAACGAAGCTATCCATAGCGCTTGGCCGCTCTTGTCCTCCAGAAGAGCCAGGATGGCATTGCTCTTCAGTGCTGGAACTGTGGCCTTGTCAAATACTACAAACTGGGTCCCGTTAAACCTGACAAGTCCTTCTTCGGTACCGAACCAAAGATAGCCATCGTGGGTTTGAACTATCGTGAAGACCGAATTCTGCGGTAACCCATCCGCGACTGTCCAGGCATTTCGAACATAGTGTTTTATGGATTTAATTGGCTCCAAAGCTACAGCAGATCCGATTGCCGCTGACAAGAGGATCACCGGCAAGACTGCACGCAGGATCGCGTGATGAATCTTGCCGGCCCAAATGCCGCATTTAGATTGATGTAGCAAGGAAAACCCTCTTCTCAGTCGGTAGTACTTTCATGTTTTCGGATTTCGTTGGGAAAACTTGAGTGACTCCTTAGAAAACGCAAACCGCGGATTTGCGCAGATACGCGCGATTCAACTCAACTGAAGCCCGATGAAGCCCGAAGCGTGGAATTATCGAGCCTAAGCTAATGAAAATAATGAAGTTAATCCCATCTTGGAGTTTGGATTTGGGGACATGAACATCCGCAATATGACTTTTGTTTAAAGAACTTGTCCCGACGGCCGATAACTCGTCAGGAGGCAATATCTATGAAACCAGCAAGATACTTGACGCTCACTCAGGAGACCCTGAGGAATCTGACGCAAGGTGAATCGCTGCCTATGGAACCGAACGCGGAAATGAACACCACCCTCCCAATATGTCCCACTGGAGGCCCACCGCCAATTGTTTGAACCATGAGTTCGGAGCTAAAGACCCAACCGAATGATCCCAACCAGAGCCAGACGGCGGCCCGCTTTGCTAAGGAGGCCGCCGCAAGTATTTTTGCCAAGTGTTTCATCCGATCACCAGATAACCCGATCTCCCGATATGTACGCTCGATCAAGAAACTCGTCAGGCAGTTGAATTTTCAATGGGCTGCACTCTTAGCGGCGTTGACCGTCGGCTCTCCTCCGGTAACCACCAACACAACAATGGCATCAATGGCGGCCACGACTTTGGCTGAGGGAAGGTCATGGTTATTGCAGAAAATGGAGAAGACAAATCGTTTGCCTGAGCTGGTCTGACCGTATCCCGAAAGAGCGTTTACATGGCTGAGGGTACCGGTCTTTGCATGGACCAGCCCTCCCGCAGGTGTGTTCACAAAGCGCTCCGCCAGCGAGCCATCCACTCCAGCGACGGGCAAAGTTTGTTCGAAGGCTGCTCCCCACGGCTGGCGCGCTGCATAGAGAAGCAGATGAACCATGGCCCCAGGTG
>DASZFK010000681.1:0-10577 GCA_035939855.1 Candidatus Angelobacter sp. | reverse complement strand
CGCATTCAGATCAGTGGTAAGCAGGTATTGATCCGCGTTCCTCCGCGTTGATCCGCGGTAAGAAAAGATTTTGGTTGCAGCTCTGCTGCTCTGCGTTCCGGAGCCCGCCCCCGGTTTATCCGATCACCGGATCACCCGATCACCCGATCTCAACACTTTGCTTGTGGCTCCGCCATGCTGTGTGTGGGTTTTGGTCTTTGGTTGAGCCGGTATCCCCCTAGTACCCCATAAAAAACGGTTTTCCACATAAAACTTCTCTGAAAATCGGTAAAAAACAGGTATATTGAATTTTGGCGCGACTCCGTTAAACAAAGCTCTTAATGGCGCTGACTGACTTGACTCGACAGGACGAGCCTCGCTCCTCGTTGGCTGCTCGCGAGGACGCAGTCTATTCTGATCGCCTTTCCTCCCGCTCCCCCAATGTTGATGCGCTCGATGACCTCGACCAGGAGGAAGAGTCCCAGTTTCTTCGCACTCCGAAACGTGTTCCTGTCCGCCGAAGTCCGTTGCCGAAGAAGACCCAGAATCAAGTCAAGAAAGTCTTGATCGTCGCTGTAGTCATAATCGCGGCCTCGAGCGCGGTCCTGGCTGCGTATCGCTATGGCCAATCCGCGTGGCGTTTTCGCATCGATTCCAGCGACAACCTCGAGATCACCGGAGTCCAGAATGCCGCCCGCGCCCAAGTCATGGACGTAGTAGGGGCAGACATCGGCCGCAACATCTTCTACGTTCCTCTTGACGAACGAAAAAAGCAACTGGAAGGCATTCCCTGGATTGAATCGGCCACGGTGATGCGGTTGCTGCCCAATCGCATTGCCATCCATGTCCAGGAGCGCACCCCGGTGGCTTTTGTCCAGATCGGCTCAAAGATCAGCCTCATCGACGGCAACGGAGTGGTCATGGGGCTGCCTGCCAGCCGCCAGGTGAAGTATTCGTTTCCTGTGATTCAGGGGATTACCGAGACCGAGCCTCTTTCTTCGCGTGCAGCCTCCATGAAGATCTACAACCGGCTGGTGCGCGAACTGGATTCCGAAGGCGCTCATTATTCCAATAACCTGAGCGAGGTGGACCTCGGCGATCCTGAAGACGTGAAGGTCACAGCCAATGATCCGGGTGGCGCAGTGGTCATCCATTTAGGGAGTACCAATTTTCTGGCCGGCTACAAGCTGTATGTCGCGCATGGCGCCGAATGGCGGCAACAGTTCCAGAATCTGCAATCAGTGGATCTGCGCTATGAAGGGCAGATCATCGTGAATCCTGATGCCAACCACAACCCGCCGCAAACCGCGGCGCCAAAGCCCGTGCCGGCGGCCAGGCGCAGACGAAAGTAAATGGGACCATGGGAAAAGACCAGAGAAACATAATCGCCGTCCTTGATGTAGGAAGCGCCAAGACCGTGGCGCTTATATGCGATGTAAGCGATTCCAGCCTGCGCTATCGCGGCCATGCGACCACCGAGTCGCGTGGATCACGCAAGGGTGTGCTGGTCGAGCTGGATAAAGCCGTGCAAAGCATTCAGCGCGCCGTAGAAGCTGCTGAAAAGATGGCGGAAGCGACGGTTGGCAATGCCGTGATCTCGATTGGCGGAGCGCACATCAAGGGCCTCACCAGCCGGGGAGGAATCTCGCTGGGTTCGCGGCCACGCGAGGTCACGCGTGAAGATGTTCGCACAGCCGTGGAAAAAGCTCGCTCCATCAACCTGCCACCCGACCGCGAGATTCTTCATCTGCTTCATCAGGAATTTATCCTCGACGATCAGGCCGGAGTCCGCGACCCGGTAGGCATGATGGCCAGCCGGATGGAGGTCAACCTGCACATGGTTACAGCGTCCGGCAGTGCGATGCAAAACATAGTCACTTGTGCCAATAAAGCAGGTGTCCACGTGGACAACACGGTCTACGAAGCGCTGGTCGCCGCAGATTGCACGCTGCGCGCCGAGGAAAAAGATATGGGAGTTTGCCTGGTGGACATCGGCGCTGGCTCCTCCGACCTCATCGTCTACTTTGAAGGAATGGCGGTTCACAGCGGAGTTGTCCCTGTTGGCGGTGATCATTTCACGAATGATGTCGCCGTAGGACTGCGCACGCCCCTCGTGGAAGCGGAAAAGATCAAGAAGCTGTTTGGCAACACCATCAGCAGCAAGGTACCGGAAGCCAACGAAATCGAGGTGCCCGCAGTCGGTGACCGGCCGTCTAGGCTGATGCCACAACGGTTTTTGGCCGAGATTCTGGAGCCGCGAGCCACCGAGCTGTGCGAATTATTGCGTGATCATCTGCAACATGCCGGTGTGCTTGAGCTATGCACTGCTGGAATCGTTCTGACGGGCGGCGGAGCGAAGTTAAATGGCTTGCCGGAAATTTTCGAGCGCATGTTCCAACGCCCGATAAGGCTGGCAGGCCCTGGCGCAATCGCCAAGATGCCGGTGCAATTGGCGGAACCGGAGTTTGCAGCCGTGATAGGCCTGGCTATGTACGCCCATCGCACCACGGTAGCCAAGATTTCACAGGAACATGGTTTCGGTTCCAGGTTGCGCTCTTTGCTGGCGCGCCTGGGAGCTTAGTCATTGGGTAATTGGGTAATTTAGTAATTGGGTAATTGAGTAATTTCAAAAACGAGATTTGACATCGAGAAGGAACATACCACCAGAGCCAGCGAAGCTGGCGACATTCTTCTAGCCCACAACGCAAGTTGTGGGGTAAAGAGACAGAACAGAAGCAAAGCTGGCGAAGCCAGCGACATAGCTGTGAGCTAGAAGCCAGAAGCTAGAAGCAAGCGGCTAATTACCAAGAGCTTAAGTACTAACTACTACAAGGAGCACCAACATGCAGGAGCCGGAAAAAGACATTCGCATTCATTTCAACGAAGATCCCCGCAACAACGCCAAGATCAAGGTCATTGGCGTGGGTGGCGGCGGCGGAAATGCCGTGAACCGCATGATCTGCGCCGGCGTGGAAGGCATAGAGTTCGCGGTTGCCAATACCGATCTGCAGGCGTTGCAGATGTCGCGTGCTCCTATCAAGATTCAGTTGGGCACCAAGCTCACCAACGGCCTGGGAGCCGGAGCCAACCCGGAAATTGGCCGTCGCGGCGCGCTGGAAGACTCCGAGAAGATTATTGAGGTGCTGGAAGGTGCAGACATGGTCTTCGTCACTGCCGGCCTGGGCGGCGGCACTGGCACAGGCGCTGCCCCGATTATCGCCTCCTTGGCCAGCGAAATGGGGGCCTTGACCGTGGCGGTAGTGACCAAGCCTTTTGCCTTCGAAGGTAAGCGCCGGTTGAGCCAGGCCGAGCGTGGCCTCGCGGAACTGATTGACAGCGTCGACACCATGATCGTGATTCCCAACGAAAAGCTTTTGGCGGTAGCCAAGGACGCCGGCTTCTTCGAGTCGTTCCGCATTGCCGATGACATCTTAGGTCAGGCAGTGCAAGGCATTTCCGACATCATCACGATTCCGGGGATCATCAACCGCGACTTCGCTGATGTGAAGACCATCATGGCAGGCATGGGTTATGCAGTGATGGGAACCTCCACCGGACGCGGCGATCGCCGGGCCACCGACGCGGCCCAGGCCGCTATTGCCTCTCCATTACTGGAGGCCGGAGCCATCGACGGCGCGCGGGGCATTCTCATCAACATCACCGGCTCCAGCACCCTGAAACTGGCGGAGGTCAACGAAGCTTCCACCATCATCCAAAGCGCCGCCCACGAAGATGCAAATATCATCTTCGGTGCAGTGCTCGACGAGAAGATGAAAGACGAAGTCAAGATCACGGTCATCGCCACCGGCTTCAAGACCGACCAACCGCAGCGCAAGGAGCGCACTGCCTCCTCGGCCCATGTGGCAATTTCATCAGCCCGCACCGTCTCGGCCTACCAAGGTGTAGGCCAGGCAACCTCACCCCAGCGCGCCAATGGAACGGGATATGCAGTGGCCATGACGCGTACTGCTCCCCCAACCCGCGAGAAGCCCACGATTGAGTCGGTCAAAGAGTCGGTAAGAGGGACGGTGGAACAGGATGATCTGGATGTCCCCGCCTTCATTCGCAAGCGTGGCGAGAATAATTGAGTCGTAAAACAACATTAGAACCATCTCATAAATGGCATGAGTAGCAGGAGGTGGAAGCCCCTGACTTCAAGCGATTTCATTCCTCTAACCATTTATGAGACAGGTTGTAATTGGCCCACCCATTCTTCTCTGCGATTTCTGCGCACTCCGCGCGGTTTGCCTTTGATCTTCTCCGCGCCTCCGCGGTGAATCTGGTTTTTGGTTCTGGCTCCGCTACACTTTGGAACCGCCAGCGTGCGTTCGGGATTCTTGATGGAACGCTCAGAGCCGTTTGAGGGCGGCGCGGGCCAATGCCTTTGATTTTTCGATGCGCTCGGGCTCCTGGCGTATTCCACCCACGCTGATGCGCAGAAACATGTCGCCCTGCAACACATACAACGCGCCTAAGATCGGGTTGCCGACCCAATAGGCTTCTTCGCCCAGTCCAGTGATGGCTCGGGCTTGGCGCAATTCCTCTTCGCGCTCAGACTCGGTGCGGTCTCCAGCTTTGCCTGCGTGGACTTCTTTTTCCTTGTGTTGCTGCTTCTCGGGATGAAATTGTTTGAGCCAAAATGCGCGTGGAGTGAGCTTGGAATTGTCGGCTGGGTTTGCCCGCGCTACCGCCAGGCTAACCGATTTGGCCGATCCCGCCATGCCAAAAAAACACTGGGACATCAGCAACCCACCACCCGGCTGGGTGCTGCTCTTGGTCTGCTTGGCTGCCTCTCCCAGCGCGGCCTGGATTTCTGCATTGGTCAGCAGATTACAGACTTCAATGTTGGTTTTCGCAGAGGCTTTTGGGGGTTTTGATTTTTCCGGAGTCTGGGTTGACTGCGCCGAGGCAGCGCATATCAAAGACATAAAGAACAAGAGACCTGCATATACTTTGTTGCTCATTGAATCGGTTCTCTCTCCTTCATGATGAGCGTAGCTCCTGTCAGTAAAAGAGCATTGTCGGATCTAATTTAGATCAATATTTACTAAGAATATTTGCTTTGTGTCGGACGCGTATTTTGGTCATTGAGCAGGGTCCTCGTGCCTATCCGCGCTGGTGCGCGGATAGGCCTCGGGATCGTTGTCGTCCTAGTCATTGTCGTGACGGTTGCAATTCTGGTCACCTGTAACGCCGTTGGAGGGATCACCGAAGCAAAGCTTACCTCCACCCTCGTCGTCGCCACTGCGCGTGCCGAACTGCGTACCGTCGAAGGCTGCAAACAAACCACGGCCTCCCACTTGGCGCGCGATCGTAGCAAGAGCATCCTGGGCCGTCGCGGGACCATTGGATGCATTCTGCGTCCTGTCCGCTACGCACGTGCCCGTACAGCCATCGGCATACCCGACCAGTACCCGCCCAAACTTATCGACGGTAATGTCGTTGAAGTCGAGCAGGTTACGGCATGGATTGCTGCCGCCCTGGTTCCAGATGCAGCCGCGTTGCACTGGGTCCGCCGGAGTGGCATCCACCGTAGTCCAGGTACGGCCGGTAGAGTAAGTGAAAGCCACGTAGAGGTGCCAGACTCCGGTGAAATCAGCCGATTGCGTGTCGCCGGAAGTTTGTGTGCCCAGGAAGGCAAAGGCAGCGCGATTGTCATCCCCGGCGATTACTTCAGCAAACTCCGCGTTCTGCACCCCAAATGGCGTGCCCGCGTCTCTGGACTTCGACCAATGAATTCCCCGATCGCTCGAGACCGCAATCTTGGGATGGCCATCGGAGTTCACGTAGCCCATATAGACCGTGTTGTTAGCACCCGCTGCCACGGAGGGATCGCTTCCGGGACTCATGGAATTGGCGTCAGGTATTGTACGTACTTCCCAAGTCAGCCCATTGTCGGGTGAAACAGCGACTCCAGGCCTGCTAACGCCATTCGAATCCTTGCAGTTTTCGTTGGGAACATAGACCGTGCCGTCCGGCGAGACGCGGACGTGGCCATGCAGTCCACCGCAAGTGCCGGGAGCCGTTGGCACATCAACACCATTGACCCTGGCAAAAGTGTAAATAGGTACGCCGGGGCCAAAGGTAATGCCGCCGTCATCGCTGCGAGAGCAGAAAGCAGTCACGATGTCTTGGGAGCAGTAATAGATCGCATGGGGATACGACGTACGGGTAAGCGGTGGAGGAGAAGCGAAGGGACCTCCGCCTACGGTTTGATGGTCAACACCTGCCGGCTGCCCTGAGCCTTGCGTCGGCAGCCATGTTTGCCCATCGTTGTCAGTGAAGGAAAGCTCGCTGGTAACACCATTGAGCTGCGATGAGAAGGTGCGGTTGGGCCCGCCTAATCGTCCATCGTCAGTGAACAGAATGGGATCGAGGCTGACTCGGGCAAAGGGCGAACGTATATCGTCCCAGGCCGCCGTTGCCGGCTTTACTGAATCGTCAAAGGTCACGCGTAGAGTGTGGTTTCCTGCTTCAATGAATGACCGGCCGGTGGCCCAGTCGACGCCGATCGAGGGCTCACCTGCTCCGTGCTGTCCTGCCGTAGTCGATCCGACCGAGGGAGCGATGTTTTCAGGAGCTGGATAATTCACAAAGGCTGGCGCGCCTGGCTTTGGCGGAGGTGGAGGCGGTGCTGTTGGTCTTGGCGCTACTGTGAGCGTTACCACAGCGTGGGCGGTAGTAGGTAAGGGGGTCGTGGCCGCCACCGACCGAATGTGCCAGACACCGTCAACCGGATCAGTAATGGTCAGGTCTTCCTCTCCCGCCCCGGTCGACGTATCGTCAGGAGAACCTGGGCCATGGTCGGCAGCGTTGGGGCTGATGGCAAAAATGTCAAGATCGGTGGGTACGGTGCTTGTCCAGGTGTACTTGATGGTCAGCTTGGCAGTCATAGTCTGGTAGAAGCTGGACGCTGGAGCCGGAAGCACCACGGTCAAATCGTGGTTGTCGCACATCGCGGGCGGACACGAATCTTGTAGGCTTGCTACATTGGTCACAGTGCCGCCAACCACCGCAGCAAAGTCCCAGGCGACAGGCCCAGAACTGCTGTTAATGGATGTAGTTTGGGACCAGGCAAAAGACGCAGCAAGAAGCAGAAAGGGAAGGATTGAAAGTTTTCTCATGGTTGCTCCCGAAACGAAGGTTGATTGCCGTGCGTTCCAGAGAGAAGTGGCGAGCGGGAGAGCCTGGAAACCGGCATTGGAAAGTTGGATATCTTTCTGGCTCTAGAGGTTGGCAGTCATAGTCGTACTACTCGTCAGCCTAGACCTTTCGTAACCCATATCCTCGAAGAAGCAGGAAGCACCCTCTCGAAAGGGTTTCAAAATTATGGGCAATTATGGCAATTTTGGCAGTTATGGCAATTCCGAAGGTTCGTTCCATAGGCCGGCTACAGGGACGGAGCCGGGGTCGGCTTTGTCGCTAAACAACATTTGATCGTTTCGGAGATGCCGCTGCTTCTCCACATAAGCCTTGATTACCTGGGAGGCAGTCCGCGCAGCCACTGCGCTGTTGATTCCGTGCTCCAGCAGGACGACAACCACGATTTCAGGATTCCTGCGCGGCGCAACTCCTGCAAACCAGACGTTATCGCTGAAGCTGCTATCTAGCTTTCCTTTGTTGGCTTTACGAAATTCATGGCTTACCACCTGGGCCGTGCCCGTCTTGCCGGCGAAATCAATTCCCTGCAGGTGAGCGGAACTCGCTGTGCCGCCTGGAGTGAGGACTGCCGACATGGCGTCCGTAATGGTGATCCAGTTCTCAGGATCAATGCGGACACGAACGGGTTGTTCTTCCTTGGTCTTCTTATCGCTGGGTGGAAGCTGGCTGGCCCCAACAATATGCGGACGATACAGGACGCCGTCCATGGCGATACCGCCGATGGTGTGGGCCAGTTGAATAGGGCTGGTGGTTACGGGGCCTTGACCAATTCCTACGGAGATGACCTCGCCTGCATACCACTTCTGGCGGAATGTCTTGATCTTCCACTCTTCTGAAGGCATGATGCCGCTGACCTCGTTGGGAAGGTCGATTCCAGTCTTCTTTCCAATGCCAAGCGCTGACGCCCATTTCGCAATTTTGCCAATCCCAAGACGCTCAGCCAGGGTGAAGAAAAATACGTCACAGGATTTATAGATTCCGTTATGAAGATCGGTACCGCCGTGGATCCCATGGCACCCATAGTGATGTCCGTAAAACGTCACTCCTCCGGTGCAGTTGACCCTGAGGTTCTGGGCGACTCCTTCCTGCAGGCCAGCCACAGACATAACAATCTTGAACACCGAGCCGGGAGCCAGTTGTGCCTGGATGGCCTTGTTCAACAACGGATGCGCCGGATCGTTGATCAGCCGCGTCCACTCATCGCGCGAAATCCGAATCGCAAAATCGTTCGGATCAAACGTCGGACGGCTCACCATCGCCAGGATCTCTCCTGTCCTCGGATCCATGGCCACGATCGCTCCGTTCTTGCCTTCCAGCGCCTGCTCCGCTGCAATCTGGATATCCAAATCCACCGTCAGCTTCAGCGGCTTGCCCACCACCGCCGGGTCCTCGCTCAGCTTCCCTTTTTCCCGTCCCTTGCTATCGACCAGCACCCGCCGCGAGCCGTTCTTTCCCATCAGGACTTCGTTGTAATACTGCTCTACGCCCGACTGCCCGACGATGTCCCCCCGCTCATACAGGTCGAACTTGGGCGAATTCAGCATGTCTTCACTCACCTCGCCCACATACCCGATCAGGTGCGCCATGAAGCCATTCTTCGGATACAGACGCCGATGCACCATGATGGTCTCCAGCTCGGGAAACTCATCCTTGTGCGATTCGATGAAGGCCCGCTCATCGGGCGTGATGTCGTTCTTGATGATAATCGGCTCATAAGCCAGCCGATGAGCAAGCTGGTAGCGTCGGACTTTGTCCCGAATCTCGTCGACGGGGATGTGCAGGCCTTCGGAAATTTTCTCGGCATCGGCGATCAAATCGCGGGGCTGATCGCGCAGCAGCAGTGCGGAGAAAGAAGGATAGTTATCGACAATGATGCGGCCTTCGCGGTCCAGGATCTTGCCTCGGGGTGCAAGGATGGGCACACGCCGGACGCGGTTCTGCTCGGCCCGGCTCTCATACTCGCCCGACTTGCGGATTTGCAGGCTCCACAATCCGAAGGCCAGCACCAGGAAAATAGCGAGAACGAACCATTGAATTACTGAGAACTTGATCTGCGAGATCTTTTCCGGGCGCGGCTGCATAGATTTCGGCGACATATCGCCTGCCGATAGATTCAGAATTGTAGGGGGAATAAGTGCCGCACATAGGATACACCAACAGGCGTTCAATTCTGTTCTGTTGGCAATTTCCGCCGGCAATGACATCTCGTGCCGAAAAAACTGGTAAGGACTTTGGCTTTTGAAAGGCGCCAAAAAAGTCATGCTCGATTTCTGGGCGCAATTTTTCAGCGATATTTCGTTCTCCAAATGATGATTTCTCGATTTGCGTTTGTCCTGTGCTCGGCGCTAGGTTTCTGCTCCGTCTTGGGGCTTGAGAAATCTGCTCCCCAGTTGATTCATCTAGGGGAGGGGGCTGATCGGCAATTCCAGGCGTTTCCTGAAAATATGGTGAAGTTGCTGTTTCCCAAGGGCGAGGCGCTCCTTGAGCAAGAGCCTATGCCTGCTGATTGGAAGCTCTCTTCTTTGCCAGTGTTCAAAAAAGTTGAACTCGTAAAAGTAAGCGACACTCAAGCAAGGTTTGCGCTCGGGGGCGTCCTCTACGACAAAAAGATCTTTCTCTTCGACGAACTGTTCTGTGGGGAGAATCCGGGAATCATGAGCCAGCTTATGCAGGCAACCGCAACTGCCCCAAAAAACCCTGATGACGCCCTGGCCCTGGCCAGGTTTTTCCTGTCACTTTCTTACTACCATCGCCAGAGCGTAGATCCATTTGTTGTCTCAAGCATCGACGAATATAAAGACTCCGCTGCCCTTCTGGAGAAGACGTCCAGTGAGGTACAGCGGATGTTGCATGCGCCCAGCTCTGTTCCAAAAGGCATGGGATACGAGGTGGAGCTTTTCAGCAGCGCTGGCGGCAAAGACGGTATACACCGATGGCGGATGATAATCAAAGCTGGTGGTCTCGAGAATGTGTCTGACCAGAGGGTATTTCCGAAGTACGAACAGTTTCGTGATTTGTATGCTCGCGCTGAGAAGAACCCTGCGGAAATCGAGCTGCAGACTGCGCTCCTTGGAAATGGCCGATCAGAAGATGGGGCAATGATAGGTTTCGGGATATACGGTGCCTCGAATGGTCCGGCAGTGAACAGGAATTCTTATTATTACGAAGCCGGGGAAAAAGCGGAGGCCCGTTTCCAACATTCCCTGCAAGGCGCGGTTGCCGTAATTGACAACGGCCCATGGCTTGACTCCGATGGACAAATCGCGGGCAAACGGGCCACGCTTATCGAGGCTAATGCCGACAAAATCCTTTGGGCAGTGCAATTGATTCAGGAAGGATCAACTGTCATCGAATTTTCTTCCTATTGTCTGCGCAATGTAGTCGCAGCTCGTGCCAGCACACCGCGCGGAAAGGGCATTACCGGCTCTTTAGTGGCA
>DASZFK010000680.1:0-5743 GCA_035939855.1 Candidatus Angelobacter sp. | reverse complement strand
GACCCGGTGGGCTGGAACAGAGCGCCCTTCCCTCGGTTTGCGCCACGCCGGGGCACTCAAAGCGCTGCACGGCCATGCCCGCAAAAACAGCTCAAGCTACAATAACCTACTTGGGTGCAGCGCAACTTTTCACCCGGCACTTAAGTAATCATATTTTCATAGCTTAATTGTACGTGGAGGTTTTGATGGCAGCTTTGAAAGCAGGCGACCCCGCCCCGGACTTTGAACTGCCCGCCGTCACCGGTAAACAGCGGCATAAGTTCAAGCTGAGTGACTATCGGGGCAAGAGAGTAGTGCTCGCGTTTTATCCGCTTGACTGGAGTCCCACCTGAACCAATGAAATGTCGGCGTACAGCAGGGACCTGCCCCAGTTCGCCGAATTAAATGCCCAGGTCGTGGGCATCAGCACCGACTCGATTTATAGCCACTTGGCGTGGCAGGAGAAGTCCATTGGCTGGCAAGAATATCCCCTGGCTAGTGACTACTGGCCGCATGGCGGCATTGCCCAGAAATATGGCATCTTGCGCGAGGGCGATCCCCTTCCTGGAATCAACGAACGTGCGGTCTTCATTGTGGATGAGCAAGGCCAGATTGTGTTTTCCAAGCTGTACGAACTCGGCCGGGAACCGGATAACCAGGAGAGCCTGGAGGCCCTGCGGAAGCTCGGATCAGGGGCCTGATTAAGCTTCAGAATTCCGCATTTCGCGGCGGCCAATGCTTGCCACGATTCCGTGGTTACGGAGCGTCTGTTTCCCGGCCGCATTCCCGCCGGGCTGAGAACCCCCGGTTACTACTAAATCAGTGAAGATTACCAACCTACCCACTGCAAGTTAGCTGGGTTTCTTCTTGTGGGGTTTGCTAGCAGCATGCTTGACTGGCGCTGATCCTGGTGGCGCAACAGCCTTTTTCTCCATTTCTTCGATTTTCTGGCCAAACGTCTCCGAAAGAGTATTGGGGTCTTTGATTTCATCCACCAGAGGCTGGCCTTTCCCGCTATTGCCCACTATGTAAATCGCAGGAGTTCCACCCACTCCAAGGCGCAAGCCCAATTCATAATCAGCATTCACTTTTTCTTTGAGTTTGCCCTGCGGATCGATGGCAAAAGGCAGCGCGGCTTTGTTGTCGTCGGCGTACTTGCGTGCGAAATCATCCAGGTTCCCTGGGAAAATCTGGTACTGATTACGATATATGTATCCTCGAAAATCGTCGCCTAGCTTCTGGGAGTGAGTATCAAAGAAACGGGCATAAAGCGAAGCCCGGAACGCCCAGGGATGTATGTTGGTGAGAGGAAAGTCGTGCAGCAGCACAGGGATGTTATGAGCCTTAGCCACGTCCCAGATAATGGGAAAGGCCCGGGCGCAGGTTGGGCACTCGAGGTCCTCAAAGACCACGACCGCCACCTTTACTCCAGGGGGAGGCTTCAACGCCGAAAAGTCGGTGGCAAAACCCAGGCTCGAAAGACCAATAAAAACTGCAAAGACAAGGGTTGATTTCATCAGCGTTTTCATAAGATGCATGTCCTGGTACGATCTCGGTGCTACAAGAAAATTCTACCCTAAGCCGCGCCATCGGTGCCGTTGGGTACGATTTCTGGAGGCAGGAGCCTTATGGTTTTTGGTAGAGCATTGAGGCGACTTGGAGACGATCTTCCAGTTTCCATGCTTTTTTGCGTCTGGGGGCCTTCAAGAATGCAGATGTATAAATTACAGATTTCAAACGGTTAGATGCCTTAGAATACACTTCCAAGTTGTGCCCCTTCGGCCAGCAACTTTTAGAGGGTTAAGGGGTTTGAAAGGGTGTGAGCAGCGTGGCCCTCAAGTCGGGGTTGTTCATGCCTACAGCGATCCGCGAGGTACAAGATATTCCGGACATGGCGGCAGGCCAAATGCTCTACGATGCGCTCAGTGACGCTGAAGTCATGCTTCGCGCCGGCAGCGACGATGATGCTGCGTTTGCATATTTGGCCAACAAGTACCACCGGCCCATGATTGCCTTCATGTACCGCATGTGTCACAACCAGGCGGTAGCGGAGGAATTGGCCCAGGAGGTATTCCTGCGTGTGTACCGGTCACGCAAGAGCTATGCGGCCGAAGCCAAGTTTACGACCTGGCTTTATCGCATTGCCACGAACCTGGCTGTAAACCACGCGCGGGACCATAAGGTCGAACGCAGCGGCAAGGTGCTCAGCCTGGACGAACCGGACGAGGAAACCGGCACCACGCCCGACGTGGCCGATCAGACTCTGAACGTAGAAGAGCAGATTTTACGCCGGGAGCGTTTAGAAGCCATTAAGAAGCACGTTATGGCCTTGCCGGAAAAGCAACGCGTGGCCGTCCTAATGCATAAGTACGATGCCATGGACTACCGCGAGATTGCCGCAGTACTGAAATTGAGCGAATCAGCCACCAAGTCTCTGCTGTTCCGGGCGTATGAAACGCTGCGGGAACGGCTGAAGGGTTTTATATGAACTGCAAAGATGTAAGGGAGAATTTGATCGAGTTGCTGGCCGATGGATCTGCCGATGCGGCAGTTACCTCCCATGTGAAAGAGTGTAGCTCCTGCTCCCAGGAACTGGAATCACTCCGCAAAACTATGGCTTTGCTGGACGAATGGGAGGTTCCGGAGGCCTCTCCTTACTTTCTTACGCGCCTTCAGGCCCATGTGAAAGAGGAGCACAATAAGGCTCCGCAAGGCTGGTTCGCATGGCTACGCCAGCCGGTTATGGCAGTGTCCCTGGCGGCCGTTCTCGCGGCAGGCGCGGTGTTTTATCAATTGAAACCCCGAGCAAACCAAGATGGTGCAGTTCCTGTCCCTCCCCCAGTGGGTTCCGCGGTAGGCGATTTGGAGGCTTTGGAAAAGAACCATGATCTTTATGTGAATTCTGATCTGATCGATGAAATGACCGGTGGTCCGTCATCCGATGTTTCCGAAGACTAGATTGAAGGGAATGCTAAAGTGGTCAGGGTAGTTGGAGTCGTATTTTTAGCGTGTGTATTGAGCCTCTTGGCTGCTTCGCAGCGGAGAGGTCCTCATCCACCTATCCGCCACCCCATGCCCCAGGCTCAGCCCCCTAGGCCCCAAAACAAGCCGCAACAAGAAAACAAGTCACAGCCGGAAAATAAACCGCCCCAACAGAACGGCCAAAAACCCACGCCGCTGGCCCAACAGCAGACTCAGCCCCAAGGAAACAAACCTGGTGACTGGCTCTGGGAGCACAAAGACCTATCGCCCGAGCAGCAGCAAAAACTTCTGGAAAGTGAACCGTATTTCAAGAAGTTGCCTCCGGATCGCCAAGCTGCCTTGCGAGACCGGTTGCACAAGTTCAACAGCCTTCCTCCGGAACAGCGCGAACGCGCCCTTCGGCAAATGAAGGTGGCTGCCGGCCTGACTCCAGAACAGCGTAAACAGGTAAGGGAAGCCCATCAAGAGCTACAGCTTCTGCCGGAAAACCGCAGGCTCATGGTCCATAGGGCCTTGCGGAGCCTGAGCCAGATGTCGCCCGAAGAGCGGCAACAGGTCATGCAGTCTGACCGGTTCCGCAACACCTTCTCCGACAAGGAGCAGGGCATCCTCAAGCAGCTTGCCGAGATATCTCCGGCGGAGTCGGCCGAAAAACCCAGCCAGGAACCGCCGAAATAAGCAGCGCCGAGTAAAACAGCCCTCAAAATAAACAACTCGCCGGTTATAAAATTCAAAATGATCCACCCCCAGCCGCAGGCTATACTTGCTCCATCAGCAACTCTATCGATCGATTATGCGTGGGGGCCAACATGCGCTGTGCGCTCGCAATCATTCTGCCTGTATGTCTTGCTTCTCTTGCTTTCGCTCTTCAAGACCAGCCGCCTTCTGCAACTCCTGAGAAGGGATTGCATCCGGTCTCTGTGGCGGCATTCAAGAACGGATTGGCATTTGTAATTCGTACCGGCCAGGTGAAGGTGACGGACGGCGAGGGCCAGATTGATCATGTGCCGCCCGCAACCCTGGGGACACTCTGGATCTCCGCCAGCGCCCCTGCAGTGCTTGAAGAAGTTGTTGCTTTTCGGCATAAGACCCCTAAGGCCCGTAGCGTCGTTTCTCTCGGCGATCTCATTGAAGCCAACGTTGGCAAGACGGTCACGGTTACCTACAACAACAAGGAATACACTGGGGAAGTTCTCGGCTGGGGTATTTCGCCATCCGAATTGAAATCGGAAACCGCCGATGACGACGAAGCTCAGGGACCACGGGCCAACCCACCTGCCAGGCCGGTCTTACTACGGATCAACGACAAGGTCATGGCGCTCAACCACAGCAGCATCACCAGCGTCGAAGTCGCCGGTAAGCCAAATCTTACCTGGTCTCCTCTGGAAGAGCAGAAGTCCCTCCGTTTTCGCATCAAGAACGCCACCGGAAGCATTCCGCTCACCATGGAGTATCTGGAAAGAGGACTGGGTTGGAGTCCTTCTTATCGGATCGAATTGAAAGACAAGAACACGGCACAACTGACCATGCAGGCGGTCCTGGTCAACGACGCGGAAAATCTGGAGCAGGCCGATGTATTTTTTGTGGTTGGCTTTCCCAACTTCAAATACTCAGAATTGCATTCCCCGATGGCTTTGCAGGAATCCCTGGCCAAGCTGATGGCCTCCATGAATGGCACCCTTGGCCGGCTCGAAGGAAATGCCTTGGCAAATCAAATGAACAGTAATGCGTATGCCTTCAGCGTATCAGCACTGACCTCTGCCGATGGTTCCTTGGCGACAGGGGAGACTCTGGAAATGGCGGGCGACTCGGAAGAGGACCTGTTTCTATACTCGCGTCCTGGCGTTACCCTGAAGACGGGCGAGCGGGCTTTGTATAACGTTTTCAGTTCGATGGTCAGTTACGACGAAATTTACGATTGGGAAGTCTCCGCTACATCGCGGGTCGACGATCTAGGAAATTATCAAGAGCAGGTTTCCACGACAGCGCGAAAAAGCAACGAAACCGTGTGGCATTCCCTGCGGCTGAAAAACAACTCCAAATTCCCTTGGACGACTGCTCCAGCCCTGGTGGTCCATGGAACCAATCCCATTTCACAGGAACTGCTCTCTTATACCCCCAAATCCGCTTCAGGCTACCTCAAGCTGACCGTCGCCTCCGATATCCACGCCGACCGGGACGAAAATGAAGTCACGCGGGTCAAAGGTGCAACGCGCATTGCGGGAACAACCTATGACGCGGTTACGGTGGAAGGAACCTTGCGCGTCCATAACTACAAAGCGGCGGCCGCTACATTGCACGTTGTAAAGGATGTGGTTGGCGAAGTGCTGTCAGCCTCCCATGCCGGCAAATCGCATAAGACCACCAAAGAGATTGAAGCGGTAAACCCGCATTCGACGATTGAATGGGAAATGCCGGTCAAAGCCGGAGAGGAAATAGAGCTTAAATACCGGTACAAGATCTTTGTCCATTCGTGATTCGTAAAAGAACGTGATCGAATGACTGTTAGGGGCGAGGGGCTTACTCAAAAGGAATTTCTACCTCCGCATAGCTGCCCGGTGTGGCAGCATTCACGGCAGCCGCGATCTCGGTTAACCTCTTCCGTATAGGCCCCCAGCGTCCCTGCGTTAGGACCACAAGAGCAATTATCCGGCCTTCAAGGTTCTGCTGGTACTTGATGCGTTTGTCGGATGTGACAATGACCTGAAAACCTGCGTTCTCAGCCACACGGAGTAAATCGCCATTCTGCAATGCATCCCAACCGCGCTCCCGTGCCTCGGTT
>DASZFK010000679.1:0-10195 GCA_035939855.1 Candidatus Angelobacter sp. | reverse complement strand
CCTGCTTGACCTTGACGTCTTCGTTGAGGCTGACCAGGTCGAAATAGAGCCTGCTGATTCCAAAAACTAATTCCACCAGTTGTTGCCGGAAGACGAGCCGGGAAATCTTCTGGTTGTTCTGTGCCACCCGGATAAAGCGGCGATTGACGCCAACCCCAAATCCACGAAGCAGAGGCTGGTTCAACGCCAGGGTGACATTAGGACGACGGAAAGGATCGGCAAAAGAGCTGCCGGAATTTACGTCGGCGTTGTTACTCAAGCCTGCTTCCAAAGAGAGGCCGGTGCTGAAACCCTGAAGCAAAGAGAGGTTGGTAAAAGTGCTGTTGGTCGAGGCCCCAACCACATCCGGTTCGCGGCGAACCCAGGCGAGTTGTCCGGCAAACGTGGGATCGTAGGCCGGCGTTAGCGATCCCTGAGAAAACGGCTCACTTCCTTGAATTGACAGATTCGTCTGCGGTTCGGTGATCTGGTTCACGTCAAACAGGGTGGTCGTAACCGTGGGAGCCGTGGGAGTGGAGTTGGCGGTGGCAATATTCAGGAGCGGACTGATAGGGCCGCCCACGCCTGCCGGGGTTTGCGCCACAACGAAAGATACTCCACGAGAGATGCCGCCGCCTTTGGTGCGTTGAACGTCCGCATCAGCGATGGCAAGGTCATAGCGGCGAATTTCGGCGTCGAGATTGTTTTGAATGGCGAGGGAAATTGCATCCTGCAAAGAGAGATTCAGTTTTCCATCGTGGATTTGTGAAGACAGTTTGCCTGATTGGTCTGCGGAGGGCAAAGGCAACAGCGGCACGAACCAAACCTTATATGATCCCAGAAGCGGAACGTTCACGGGAGGAGCCTGCGGATATTCGCCGGCGGGCCTAGTAGCCGTGGTTGCCGTATGCTGAAGAGCGGGTGATTTCTGGTTTTCGGCTGAAGCCGGCGACGATTGCTGGCTCAAGCAAAGATTGAAAGCCAGCACGCAGAACGAAGCGAGAATGACGAGCGAAGAAACTTTTCTGCGTCTTTCATCTGTTTTTGCCCGACTGGATATTGGGATTATTGTCACCGCCGTTTTTCCCTCCGCTGCCTTCTTGCTGAGTGGATTTTCCATTTTGCCCATTGCCTGTTGAAGCTTTCTGCGTTGCGGAGTCATGGCCGGGCGGATTATTGATTTTGGCTTGTACTTTGGCGCCTTCACGCGCAACGTCATTGGGTGTGATCACCACCAGGTCGCCCTCTTCAACACCGCTCAGAATTTCCGTGAACGCTCCATAATCCCTGCCTACCGCCACAGACTGGAGGTGAACGATATTGTCCCGCACGACTGCAACCTGCGTTCCCTGCGAGCGGGTGATCAGGCTATCGGCGGGCACAACCACCGGCGGCCGGGTGCGGACGTTGAGAAGAGAGACCGTCACATACATGCCTGGGAGAAGCTCTTGATTGCGATTATCAATCTGAACTTCAGTAAGCAGCGTGCGCGTATTCTGGTCCACAGAATCGGCAGTACGAGTCACTTTGCCCTTGAACTTGGTTTCCACCAAAGCCTCGGATTCGATCACAGCGTCCTGTCCGGTCTTTATAAATGGCACATAGCCTTCCGGCACGCTCACAAAGACCCGCAGACGAGTGATCTTAGCCACGCGAAACATCTCGCTGCCTGAAGTTCCGGATGAACCCGGCGCGGCCGCGGAATTCGCTCCCGGAGTATTGATACCCATGCCCGATCCGGTCGCAGAGATCAACGTGCCAACGTCAACATTACGGGCGGTAACAATGCCGTCAAAGGGCGCTTCCACCCGCTCATACTGTTGCAGCTTGAGCAGGCGGTCAAGGTTGGCCCGGCTGGCTTTGATCGTATTTTCGGCTGCTTGCAGATTCGCGGCGGCAACCTCGTAGTTCGCTTCCTGGGTATCGCCGTCCTGTCGTGACAACACACCCTTGGTCACGAGCACTCGAAACCGGTCGCGCGTCAGCATGGCCAGGTTCAATTGTGCCTTGACCTGCCCCAGCGCGGACTCGCTTTGCGAAAGCGTGGCCCTGGCCTGACCGACCTGTTGATCGAGGTCGGGGGCATCGATTAAAGCCAGCATCTGACCAGGGCGCACATGGTCGCCCATATCAGCTTTGCGCAAACGAATGTAACCGGAAGCCCGGGCAAAGATTGAAGCCTCTTCAATGGGACTGAGAGTACCGGGAAGCGAAAGCTTGTCCTGGGCGGAAGAGCGGCGCGCGGCAATCACGGAAATCGTGGGCAAGGTATGGCGCTTCCTCTCGGCTTCTTTTTCAATCTCCTTACTTTCAAGGTAGTGAGGAATAATGCCGGCTGCAAGGCCGATCAGGACGGCAACCACGAGTCCGACTCCCAAAAGACGCTTGGCCCGCGAAGAGAGTCGCGCCGCATGATGCCGATGATCGGTTTCTGACACCTGAGTTTCAATTCCCGGATTTTGATTGTTGATCAACCTGATTTACCTGCAATACCGTTCCCTTAAGAAACCTATGCGCCGGGAGCGCCTTGATTGGATGACGATCTCCCCCAAAAAATTCAAAGCGCCGGCTCCTCATGGAATTCATCGTCGATTTTCTTATCGTAATCAATCGGAGGTTTTTTGCGTAACAGGGAATAAATGACCGGCACGATGATGAGCGTGCTGGCGGTGGCTACCACCAATCCTCCAATGACCGCGCGACCCAGAGGCGCATTCTGTTCGCCTCCTTCACCCAGGGCCAGGGCCATGGGCAACATGCCGATAATCATGGCCAAAGCGGTCATGAATACCGGACGCAATCGCGTATAGCCGGCAGAGAGCGCCGCGTCGATTTCGTTCTTGCCCTCCATCCGTTCATCGTTGGCAAATGTGACCATCAAAATGCTGTTGGCCGTGGCCACGCCAATGCTCATGATTGCACCCATCAGCGAGGGAACGCTGAAAGTCGTTCGGGTCATAAAGAGCATCCATAGGATCCCAACAAAAACACCCGGCAGGGCAGTAAGAATGATGAAAGGATCGGTCCACGACTGGAAGTTCACAGTCATAAGCAGATAGACAAAGATCACGGCAAAGAGCATCCCCAGCGTCAGGCGCGTAAACGAGGTGCGCATGGTCTGCACCTGGCCTTGAATCTGGAGAAATGATCCCCGGGGCAGGTGCTTGGCTTGCTCGTTCACGATCTTCTGTATTTCTTTGGCCACGCTGCCTAAGTCACGGCGGTCCACATCCGCCAGGATGTCGTAGACGGGCTGCACGTTGTAATGGTTCACAATCGTGGTCGCGATATTGCGCTTCACGGAAGCCAGATTCCCCAGCAACTGCGTGGCATTGGTCGTGGATGAGGTGATCGGAGTCCTTTGTATGGTGTCAATCGAATCCATCTTGTACGGCGGAGTCTGGACCGAGACCTGGTAGTTCACGCCGTTTTCGGGATTGAGCCATTGGTTGGGCGCGGTCTGCTGGCTGCCGCTGAGCGAGATCAACATGCTGGTGGCCACATCCCGCTGCGTCAGGCCGACCTGTTGGGCTTTGCTGCGATCGACATTCACATCAAGTTCGGGGGCCGCTACCTGCTGATGAATGTGGACATCCACCGCTCCAGGGATTTGCGCGATTTTCTGCTCCAACTCCTTGGCCACCTTGTAGTTTTCCGCCTGGTTGCGTCCTACAACCTGCACGTCAATGGGCGCGGCCAGCCCAAAATTTAAAATCTGATTAGTGATATTGGCGGCGGTAAAGAAGAAGGTATCTTCGGGAAATCTTTCCGTGAGTGCCGCCCGCAGTTGGCGCATATAGCCGCGCGTGGAATGATGTTTTTCCTTGAGGGAGATCAGGATATCGCCGTCGCTGGTGGAGATGGTAGCCGTGTTGCCGAAAGCCAGGTTGACGCCGCCCGGCGGCAGTCCAATATTGTCGAGAATCATGTCAATTTCATCGTTGGGAATGATGCGCCTGATCTCATCTTCCACGCGACTGAAGACCTGCTCGGTTTCCTCGATCCGCGTGCCTTCGGGAGCGCGCACATGTAGGCGCATTTGCCCGGAATCCACATAAGGGAAGAAATCTTCTCCTATAAAGAGCAACAAAGCCCCCGAAGCCACAACAAAAATGGCAAACCCAACCAGCACCCATGCTCGACGATGCAAACACCACGCCAGAACTGACTGGTAATAGTCGCGAAATTGCTCGAATTTGTTCTCGAACCTCTGATGAATGCGCCAGATCAGGCTTTGGGATTCTTTGGTGTGAACGTCTGGTCCTCCGGCATACAGAGGCAGCTCCGGGCCCAGCAGATAATGCACCATGGTGGGCACCAGGGTCCGCGAGAGAAGATACGATGCCATCATGGCAAACACTACCGCCATCGCCAAGGGAGTGAAAAGATATCGGGCCGCCCCGGTAAGCAAGATGACCGGGACAAAGACGATACAGATGGAGAGCGTGGAAACCAGCGTGGGCAAAGCGATCTGCTGTGCTCCATCCAGAATCGCCCGGGTCAACGACTTCTTCATGCCCATATTGCGATGGACATTCTCTATTTCTACCGTGGCATCGTCCACCAGGATTCCGACGGCCAGCGCCAAGCCTCCCAGGGTCATCACGTTGATGGTTTGACCCAGCGCATTCAGCACCATGATCGAAGTCAGGATGGAGAGAGGAATCGAGATGCAAACGATCAGAGTACTTCGCCAGCTTCCCAGAAAAAGCAGGATCATCAATGCTGTAAGGAAAGCGGCGATCACTCCCTCTCGCACTACGCCGTAGATCGACGCCCGCACAAACAGAGATTGGTCAAACAGGGCAGTGACCTTCAATTGCTCGGGCAGCGTTGATTGGATTCGCGGCAGAGCGTTTTTGACTGCCTGCACAATATCGAGGGTCGAGGCCTTGCCGTTCCTGAGCACGGTGAGCAGGGACGAGCGGGAACCATTGGTGCGAACGATATTGGTCTGCACGGTATAGCCGTCTCGGACCTGTGCTACATCCTTTATATAAACTACCGCCCCATTGCTGGCGCGAATAGGAAGGTTGTTGAGCCCCTCGACGGTGGTTGGGCTGCTGTTGATACGCACCTGGTATTCAAAGTTTCCGATGCGGGCGGTTCCGGCAGGCAAGATGATGTTCTGCGCGCCCATGGCCGTGGATACATCCGCCGGGGAAAGATGCTTGGCATACAGCATGTCGGGGTCGAGATCCACCATGATCTGCCGCTGTTTGCCGCCAAAAGGCAGAGGGACGGACGCGCCTTGCACTGTCGCAAGCTGCGTGCGAATGAAGTTCAGGCCGTAATCGTAGAGTTGGGCCTCGCTCATGCCTTCGCCGGAAAGGCTCAGTTGAAGAATGGGGACGCTGGAAGCATCGTACTTGAGAATATTGGGCGGAAATGTTCCGGGCGGCAGGCCGCGAAGGATGGTCTGTACGATGGCCGTGACCTGCGAGATTGCCAGTTCAACCTTGGCTTGCGGTTGAAAAAAAACCCGGATCACCGCTACGCCCGAGTAGGTCTGCGATTCGATATGCTCGATGTCATTGACGGTGGTGGTCATGGCCCGCTCACTGACCGTGACCATGCGCTTTTCCATCTCGTCGGGAGTAAGCCCATTGAATGACCAGATTACCGAGACAACCGGAATATCAATGTAAGGAAAGATGTCCTTGGGCGCAGTGGCGATGGAACCGATCCCCAGGATAAAGATGAGCAACGACGCCACGACAAACGTGTATGGACGACGAAGCGCAAGCCGGACAATCCACATTTGCTGGCGTACCCCCCTGATTGCTCATCGAAATTCTTGAGTACTTGATTTTACGACAGCTCACGAATGTGCCTGCGGCCTTAACCTTATTTAACAGAAGAGCGCTTCTGGCTGCCGGCTTCTGGACGCCCGTCTGGAAACCCCGTTTTTTTAGAAAGTATGAGCGTGAACTTGAATGTTGGGTGTGGCGGATCGTTGGTCTGATTAGCCCCATATTAGAGGTAATTTCTGCCATACACGTTAAAATTATCTAAATGGGCGTACTCGCCATTCTGATTGATCAGTTACGTGCCGTGGAAGGTTATATAACGATGCTGGCAGTGAATTCGTCGAAGCGTCCTTATCTTTTTCGGATTTGGGTCGTCAATTAAGCGGAGGGAACGTATGAAAGCTTTGCGCTATCTTTTGGCCGGAGTGCTGGTTGCCGGCACAGCGTGCGGGTTCGTGACTGCGCAGTCAAAATCTTCGGCTTCGACATCGTCTTCTTCTACGATGTCCGCGGCGGCCACGCGGATTGAAGGCACATCTGGATATGACAAACCTCCACAAAACATTCTAGATGTGATGCACGCTCCCTCGCCGCCCATTCCTATTGTGAGCCCAACGTACGACATGATTCTCCTGCTGTCGTTGCAGGATTACCCGCCGATTTCCCGCGTAGCCACGCCTTTTTTGCGTCTCGCAGGGGCGCGGGTCGAGCCCAAGAATCACAGCAAGCATGACACCGAGGGGGGCTACGGCATTACGCCCTGTGCCGCGATCTTCGATCTAGTACGCGTAGCTGATGGGTCTCAAATTCATGTTGGGCTTCCCACGGGCGCGTGCCCGGGCTTTCCGACATGGGCTGCTGACGGAAAGCGATTCGCGTTTGCCAATATTGCTTCCGAGTCAGTCGAACTGTGGATCGGCGATGCCAAGACCGGTGAAGTACATCGCGTGCCCGGAATCCGCCTCAACCCAATGTTTAACGAAGAAATGCGCTGGATGCCTGACCAGAAGACTCTCTTGGTCAAGCTAGTGCCCAAGGAACTGGGCCCACCACCGCCCGAGCCGGTTGTGCCGGCTGGCCCGAGCATCCAGGAGACCGATGGCCAAAAAGGACAGAGCAGCTCTTATGAAGTACGCGACACGCTCCGCAGCAAGCACGACGAGGATCTCTTCGATTACTACGCCGCCTCGCAACTCGCCCTGGTCAACACCACGACAGGCTCGATCACGCCGGTAGGCAAGCCGGGAAATTACGAGTCACTCGATCCTGCGCCGGATGGCCGCAACATTCTTGTCACAATGATCCACAAACCATATTCATACGTGACGACCTATGACCACTTCCCAAAGGAGGTCGAGGTTTGGGACGTGACTGACCGCTCGCATGTTGCTATCCGAAAGATCGCTTCGCTTCCCCTGGCGGACCGCGTTCCTGTCCGAGGCGTTCCGGTAGGGCCGCGCGAATTCTCCTGGCGTCCAACCGAGCCTGCAACGCTCGTGTGGGCGGAAGCCCTGGATGGCGGCGACTGGAACGCGAAGGTTCCCGCTCGCGACAAGATCATGCTTTTGAAAGGGCCGTTCAACTCCCCAGCGGTCGAGATCGCGCGAACCGAACAGCGTTGTGCCGGCCTGTCGTGGAGCGAGCGATCGAGCGTCGCTCTCTTGAACGAATACGACAGCAACCGGCAATGGCGAAGAACCTTCATCATCAATGTTGACGATCTTCAACAAAAGCCCCGGTTACTCTGGGACCTCTCGATGGACGAGAGATACAAGAATCCCGGCTTTACGGTGCGACGCCGGCTGGCGAACGGTTTCTCGGTGGTTCGCCAGGACGGTGATTCAATCTACCTTACAGGACAGGGCGCTTCGCCGGATGGCGACCGGCCTTTTCTCGACCGGCTCAATCTCAGCACCCTGAAATCTGAACGCCTGTTTCGCAGCGATAAAGACTCATTTGAGCGATTTCTTTCTTTTATCGGGCCGGACACCCGAACATTTCTCACCTGGCATCAGTCGCCCACCGACCCGCCGAACGCCTTCCGGCGAACGCTGGAAAAACCTCTCGAAGCTTCCGCCGGCGAAGGGTCGTTCACTTCTTCGAGCGTCGCCATCACGCACCTTCCCGATCCCACGCCGGCTGTTCGCGGGATCAAAAAGCGCCTGGTCAAGTACAAGCGCGCCGACGGGCTTGATTTGTCATTCACGCTCTACACGCCGCCCGGCTATCAGGAAGGCACGTGCGTCCCCGCCATTCTCTATGCTTATCCTCTCGATTATGCTGACGCGTCGGTAGCCGGCCAGGTTGCGGGCTCGCAAAAAACATTCACACAACTGCGGGATTACAGGCTGCTGCTGCTGGCCGGTTATGCGATCATCGACGACGTTTCATTCCCGATCATCGGTGATCCCAAGAAAGCCTACGACACCTATCTGGAACAACTCGTTGCCGATGCCAAGGCTGCGGTGGATGAGGCAGTGCGCCTCGGAGTTGCCGATCCCGATCACATCGGAGTTACCGGACACAGCCACGGTGCTCTCATGACCGCAAATCTCGTGGCCCACTCCGACCTGTTCCGGGCCGGCGCGGCCACGAGCGGCTCCTACAACAAGACTCAAGTGCCTTTCGGCTTTCAGAATGAGAGGCGTTCGGTTTGGGAGGCATCGGATGTCTATATGAAGGTCTCCCCATTTTTCTATGCCGATAAATTGAAGACGCCTCTCCTGATCATGCACGGCGCGGAGGACGCAAATCCCGGTACTCCGACGTCTGAATCGATCAAGCTCTACGAAGCGATTCGCGGCAACGGAGGTACATCCCGCCTGGTGCTGCTCCCGCACGAGCCGCACTGGTATACAGCCATGGAGTCGAACGAGCAGCTTATTTACGAAATGATTCGCTGGTTCGACAAATACGTGAAGAATGCGCCTCCACGTGCCCAGACGGCGGCCCGTTAGCGCGTTGTGCAGGCGATATCGAGGACGCTGAGAATTTGATAAATGAGTAATTTGGTAAATGGGTAATTGAAAAGCAAAGGCAAAATCTTCAGAGTGCTAGGACCGAGATTTGCTTTTTGGCGGCGTCTTGATTGATAAGGTATGGACTGCATCCCTTTAAAAAGAGACGCAGCCGAAGCTGCGTCTCTGACTACCCGATTTGTTTACTTCTTCGAGGGCTTTTCCACCTGCAGGTTATTCTGCACTGCGAAAACTCCCGGAACGCCGTTGGCCGTGATGCCGGCTACATCCTTATCTCCCTGATCGCGAACCATGCCTTCAAGATCAACGCGACCGTTTTTCACAATGATGTGAATCGGCGGATTGGACTGAATGGCATAGTTGAACAAGCGAGGCTGATTGAAGATGGCGCGCGCGACTTGCCTGCGGATGCGATCGTCGTTGATCGAGGCCGGCAATATCTCGATCTGATTATCGACCCTCTCGACGCCTTCTATATGTTTTACTGCCCGTTCGGCTTCATCTTTCAAGATGGCATTGCGAACCTGGCCCAAAAGAGTGACCGTGCCGCCATCTACTTTGTAGGCAAGATTATCGAAGACGCTGAGTTGTGGCAGCATGACCAACTCATGACGGACTTCTTTGACGATACGTTCAGACATACGAGGGTTCGTATCGACGTTGCCCGTCGCGGAAGTCTGCATCGGTTGTCCAGATGACTGAGCTGCTGCAATCCCCGCCATCCCCAGAATTAGCACCACGGCTAACGACATATACAGAGCTCTTTTCATAGACTCCACCTCGCTTCCTTAATTTGCTTTTGGCTACTAAATTAGATGCTGATAGCAGCGAGAAGTTTTGGGGGATGAGAGTTAAGAATTCTTAAAACCAGCAGGAGTTCTGTGCAGTTCTGCTTCGGCCAGATATGGTGAATCAAAATCCCAGCTTGTGCCGGAGCGGGGACTATTTTGAGGTGGTTTTTCTTATTTCCCCAAGGTAACATTATGCAACGCAGCACATAGAGTTAAGAAACATCCTTCAAAGGAAACACATCGAGGCCTTGAAATGCCACATGCTGTCGAAAGCTCCCAGCGTGAAACGGCTGCAAACTCTGGTCATCCCGGTAATAAGGTAACGTCTTCGCCTGTCGTCGAAGAAGACCAATGGCGCAAGGGTTTTTGGTCGCTGATAGCTACGCAGTTTCAAGGCGCGTTTAGCGCCAACGCGTTTCGATACCTGCTGACCTACATGATACTGGGAATGGCGCTGCCCCGACTCAGTCGCGACAAGCTGGTCGCGATGGTCGGCCTACTTTTCGCTGTGCCTTTCGTCCTGTTCAGCATGGCCGGCGGGTTTCTGGCGGACCGCTTCAGTAAGCGCCAGGTTACCATCGCCACCAAGATCATCGAGATTGCGGCCATGGCCTTGGCGGTTGTCGCTTTGCAGACTCAGGTGCTCTCTTTCCAGTTTGCCGTTCTTTTCCTGGTTGTGACTCAGGCCGCGTTGTTT
>DASZFK010000678.1:0-16231 GCA_035939855.1 Candidatus Angelobacter sp. | reverse complement strand
GATAGATTCACGCAGGCGGCAATGTCAGACAGACCTGTTTTTTGCTGCAAGTTGCCTTTCATTAGCTGCAGTGCTGTTTCAACACGACGATCCATATCTGCACGAATGCTCCGTTTCATTTGAGATGGCCGAGGAGGGTTTAAAGATAGTGGCACCCCCAATTTGGGAATCCTTCGGCTGTATTGAGGAGTGAGCTTATATCATAGAGATGCGGCCAATGACGAGTCATTTAAGGACCAGCAACTTCTGCCAAGAGATAGCCGAAATGGCATAGGCCGATTGTCGTAGCCCGACTGGTGTCGCCAAGAAATAGCGAATTTGGCCAAGCCTTCCTGGTTGTCACGCCAGTGATCCTTCTTTTATCGTGTCGTTGTTTCATTTACGACGTGTTCAAGTTGACCACGCGCATCAACAATTCTGCTTTCTAAAAATTCACCGGCCAACGCCATGACGGCAATTGCAAAAAACCTTTTCAGCATTCCATTGGAAGAGTGCAGCTTCAGCCGCCGGGGCTTCTGGAGCGGAAGCGCCACGTCCAGGGCTCATCTTGAGTCGGTTGGTGAATCCTTTCTTACAGGCTATAACCTCGCGTTGGAAGAAAAAGACCAGCACACGCTGGCAGCACGCCTCAACACCCTCAGTACGGAGCTTCGTGGGTTCGCATTCGAAGGCGCTGCCATGGCCATGACCATTCTCGATTCGCTGATGCCCTGGCGCCGCAGCCGTGTTCTTGAATTCCTGCATGGCGCTGGCTGGCGGCATCGTTACATGCTGCACGTCGGCATGGGTTGGGCCGTCGCCCGCTTACCCAGGTGGATGCGCGTGAGGACAGGCAACGACGATCTGCTTCGCTGGCTGGTACTCGATGGCTACGGATTCCACGAAGGCTACTTTAAGTCCCGGCAATTCTGTGGAACTGAAATTCCAAAAGCTTCCAATCTCTCCGGTTATGCTGCGCGAGCATTCGATCAGGGTCTCGGCAGGAGCTTGTGGTTCGTTCACGGAACCAATGTTGAGCGTATTCATCAAAACATCGAACGCTTCCATCTTTCTCGCAGGCCCGATCTATGGAGCGGCGTTGGTTTGGCCTGCACTTATGCGGGCGGATGCGATGAAGCTACCGTGAGCCGGCTCAAGAACGCAGCCTCGGATTTCGCGCCCGAGTTGGCGCAGGGCGCTGCATTCGCGGCCAAGACCAGGTTGGAAGCCGGCCTGCTCGTTCCGCATACCACCATGTCGTGCGCCATCTTGTGCAACAGCTCTGTGGAGCGCGCCGCGCAAGAGACAGACCTTGCGCTCCAGCGTCTGCCTGCAAAAGCAGAATCTGAACCTAGATACGAAATCTGGAGACGAGGAATACGAGAGGCACTGGCAGCCCGCACTGAGGTGCAAGCCGAAGTAATCACCGAATCACCCGATCACCGGATCAACCGATGTCCCAATCACTCGATCCATGAGGGAGCAAGAGATTATGTCTAGTTGGATCAAGCCCCGTCTTAAACAGATCTTTGCGGTGGTGGCTCTCGGATGTCTCTATTGGGTCACACTCGCGCCCGGTATTTCCACCAAAGAAAGACTCTCGCTCGCGAGCCATTTTCAATTCCAAAGAACGCCATTACCGCAGGTTGCCGGCTATCCCTCCAAGACGGTTCGTTCGGTGAATCCGAGGCTCTCGCAAATTTCCGCGTGGATCTCCTCAGTGGGAGCAGCCGTGGCATTGGGTGACATCGATGGCGACGGATTGCCAAACGATGTTTGTTATGTGGACACCAGGACCGACCAGGTCATCGTTGCCACGGTACCCGGCACACCCGAGCGATATCAGCCGTTTGTGATGAACCCTGATCCCTTGCCCTATGACCAAAACACCATGGCGCCTATGGGTTGTTTAGCTCTGGACCTCAACGAAGATGGTTTGACGGACATTGTGGTTTACTACTGGGGCCGCTCGCCGATCGTGTTCCTGAGAACGCAGTCCTCGCGCCAAAAGAAATTGGATCGCGCGAGCTTCGTAGCTCGCGATCTCCTGCCGGTAGTGGAAGACTGGTACACCAATGCCGGCACAGCCGCAGATCTTGACGGTGATGGCCACGTCGATTTGGTTTTCGGCAACTATTTTGCCGACGGCTCCCGCATCCTCGACGTTCGCTCCAATGTCCCCGCCGAGATGCATAACACCTTCTCCCGCGCTTCCAACGGAGGCAGCAAGCATTTTCTTCTCTGGCAAGACGCAACCAGCGGCGATTCTCCAACGGTAAATTTCAGCGATCAGAAAAACGTGCTCAAAGGCACTGCGGCCTCCGGTTGGACGCTGGCGATGGGGACCTGTGATCTGGATGGCGACATGCTTCCCGAAATCTATATCGCCAACGATCTCGGGCCGGATGTGGTCTTGCATAATCTCTCCACTCCCGGCCATCTCCGCTTTGAGCAACTCGTGGGCAGACGCACATTTACAACTCCGGCTTCCAACGTCATGGGCAAAGACTCTTTTAAGGGAATGGGAATCGACTTCGGCGATCTTAACTACGACGGCATTCCCGATATGGCGGTCAGCAATATCACTTCGGAATTTGCTCTGGAGGAAAGCAACCTGATTTTTGTGAGCACGGGCGATTTAAAGTCCATGCAAAAAGGCATTGCTCCTTATAAGGAAGTAAGCGAGCCTTTGGGGCTAGCGCGCTCTGGATGGTCATGGGACATCCGTTTCGGAGACTTTGATAACCAGGGTTCGCTACAGATCCTCCAGGCAACTGGCTTTGTTAAAGGCAGCACCAACCGCTGGCCCGAGTTGCACGAGCTGGCCATGGGCAATGACAACGTGGTGCGTGATCCAGCCCACTGGCCGAACTTTCGTCCTGGAGACGATCTCAGCGGCAACGATCACAATCGTTTCTTTGTACGCTCGTCGAACGGGCGATTCGTCGATCTCTCCAATGACTTGGGTCTGGCAGAGCCGCAAACGACGCGCGGCATCGCTACTGCCGACGTAGATGGCGATGGACTGCTGGATTTTGCAATCGCCAACCAATGGGAAGACTCGGTCTTCTATCACAACCGCACCAAGAGTGCCGGGAATTTCCTGCAACTCTACCTTCTGCTTCCTGTCGGACAATCAGGCGTTTCTGAAACCCGCGTTCTTTCCGGTCATCCCGCTCCGGGAACGCTGGGCCGTTACGCGATCGGAGCCAGCGCCACTTTGCGCTTGCCCGATGGAAGACGTTTTATCTCACAGGTAGACGCAGGCAGCGGACACTCGGGCAAGCGCAGTCCTGAACTGCACTTCGGCCTCGGAAACCTGCCGATCTCGCAACCGGTCATGGTTGATTTGTGCTGGCGCGACAACCACGGAACAATCCACAAAGAGACACTCAACCTGATGCCGGGCTTGCATACCATCCTGCTCGGGTCTTCAGAGAAGAAAGCCTCGGATCAGAAAACCTGGGAGAAGAAAAGCTCATGACACAGAAAGAGAACTGGCAGGCGAACAATCGCCTTGGTGGTTTGCGCCGATTTGCCATCGCTATCACCGCGTTCAACATTCTCGGCCACGCGCTGTTTGGCTTTGAGCAGTCCTGGGCGACGCCCTTTGTCTCAGTGGGCGCGGCGTACTTTTTTGAAATCGTCTTCGAACTCCTGGACTGCTACATTCACGGTCACAAGCCGCGCTTTGCCGGCGGCTGGCGGAACCTGGTCGACTTTCTGCTCTCCGCGCATATCACAGGCCTGGCTGTGGGCATGCTTCTTTATGCCAATGCACGGCTCATGCCGGTGGTCTTCGCCTCCGCGGTCGCTATCTCGTCCAAGGCGCTGTTCAGGGTGACGGTGCAGGAGAGGAGCCGGCATTTCCTGAATCCATCGAACTTCGGCATTGCTACTACACTTTTGCTATTCCCTTCGGTAGGCATCGCCGCGCCCTACCACTTCACGGAAAACCTTTCGCATTGGGGAAGCTGGATTGTGCCGGCCTTCATCGTAGTCAGCGGCAGTTTTCTGAACATCAGGTTTACGAAGCGAATCTTCGTTGCCCTGGGCTGGGTGACAGGGTTTTTTGCGCAAGCCGTCTTTCGCCATTACGTTTTCGGTCACTCTCTGCTGGGCGCTCTGCTGCCACTCACGGGCGTGACTCTTGTGCTGTTCACCTTTTATATGGTCACCGATCCGGCCACGACGCCCTGTATGCCGCGCGGACAGTTCGTCTTCGGCGCGTCCGTGGCTGCCACTTATGGCCTGCTCGTCTCTGCGCATATCGTCTTTGGCTTCTTCTTTGCGCTTGCGACCGTGTCTCTGGTGCGCGGCGCTACGCTTTATGCCCAAAACTACCTGACCCACACCGCCGACCAGGGATTCGCAGCCCAGGCCGCTTTGGTGGTGGCGAGAGAGATGGCATGAGCGACGACATCGCTATTGTCGGCCTCGCCTGCTGTTATCCCGGCGCAAACACTCCCCAGGAGCTTTGGGAAAATGTGCTGGCCCAGCGCCGCGCATTCCGCAGAATGCCGGCGGAGCGTCTGCGCATCGAAGACCATTTCTCCGCTGACCGAAGCACTCCCGATGCGACTTATTCCTCGTATGCGGCCTTGATCGAAGGGTATGTTTTTGACCGCGTCCGTTTTCGCGTTGCCGGCGAGAGTTTCCGGGCGACAGATATGGCCCATTGGCTGGCGCTCGACGTAGCTTCGCGCGCTCTGGCCGATGCAGGCTGGGCGGATGCCGATGGCGCTCCCAAAGAATCTACGCGGGTCATCGTGGGCAACACTCTGACCGGAGAATTCTCGCGGGCAGCTACTCTGAGGCTGCGCTGGCCCTACGTTCGCCGCGTGCTTGAATCCACGTTGTCGAGCAACGGATGGCAGCCGCATGATCCGCAAGGCCTGTTCGAAGCCCTGGAGGCCAGATATAAACAACCCTTTGCGCCCGTAGGTGAAGAGACGCTCGCCGGCGGCCTGTCAAACACGATTGCCGGACGAATCTGCAATTTCTTCGACTTTGGCGGCGGTGGCTTCACGCTCGATGGCGCGTGCGCCTCTTCCTTGCTCGCCGTTGCTGAAGGCTGCTCCGCGCTTGCTGCGGGCGATGTCGATCTTGTGATTGCTGGTGGAGTGGACCTCAGCATGGACCCGTTCGAGCTTGTCGGTTTTGCCAAAGTAGGGGCATTGGCCTCGGGCGAGATGCGCGTGTTCGACCAGCATCCCACAGGTTTTCTGCCTGGCGAGGGTTGCGGGTTTGTGGTGCTCATGCGTCATGCCGACGCAGTGAAGCGTAAGGCAAAAATCCAGTCGGTGATTCAAGGCTGGGGAATCTCCTCCGATGGCAAAGGCGGCATCACCCGCCCTGATGTTGAAGGTCAACTTCTCGCGTTGAAGCGTGCTTATCAGCGGGCCGGCTTTGGCGCGGAGACAGTTCCGATGTTCGAAGGACACGGCACCGGAACCGCAGTGGGCGACGAGACCGAACTTCAGGCACTCACCGAGGCCAGACATGCTTCGAGGAAAGCAAGCTCTCCCGCCGCCATCAGCTCCATTAAGGCCGTCATTGGCCACACCAAGGCAGCAGCCGGAGTGGCTGGACTGATCAAGAGTGTGAAAGCTTTGCAAGAACGCATCCTGCCGCCTGCCACCGGATGTTCAAACCCACACCCTTTGCTGGCTCAATCGGATGGATCGCTGCGCCCCTTGACCGTTGCCCAAGCGTGGCCTGATGGCCAGCCGTTGCGCGCAGGCGTGAGTGCCATGGGCTTTGGCGGAATCAACTGCCACCTCGTCTTGGAAAATCCCGAGCAAGATCGGCCTCGAGTATTCACCGCATTCGAGTCGAAGCTGGTTCGATCGAATCAAGATGCGGAGATATTCTGCTTCTCCGCCGCGAGCGGTTTGGAGCTGGCTACAAAGATTCGGCAAGTGGCTGCTTATGCCGCCCGGTTATCGCTGAGTGAACTCACTGACCTTGCCGCCGAGCTTGCCACAAACTGCCCACCTGGACAGGGCAAGCTTTGGCGGGCTGCGGTTGTGGCCTCGTCTCCTGACGGGTTGCAAAGACGCTTGCAGAAAGTCGATGACGCGTTGACTTCGGGAACACAAATCTTCGATCCTAACGAGGGAATATTTGCCGGTTTCGCTTCGAGTCCTCCGCGAATTACCTTCCTGTTTCCGGGCCAGGGTTCACCTGTGTATCTTGACGGTGGGATTCTCCCGCGTCGTTTTCCCGCTCTCGCAAATCTGTTTGCGCCTGTTGTTCCAAGCAACGACTCTGGCCCGGCTACAACCAATGTCGCTCAGCCTGCGATTGTCCGCACTGAACTCGCCGCTTTGAAGCTTCTGCAACAACTTGGGATCGAGGCATCTGCCGCCGTGGGACACAGCTTGGGTGAGCTGGTTGCGCTCCATTGGGCAGAGGCTTTCGACGAAGCTGCCCTGTTGCGCATCGCCGAGACGCGCGGCAAGAGCATGGCTGGCGAAGGCCCCGTAAAAGGCGCGATGGCCATGATTGCCGCCGATGCCAACGATGTTCGCCGTCTGTTGCAAGCCGAGCCGGTGGTGATCGCAGGCATAAACTCGCCTTTGCAAACGGTTCTTTCCGGTGAGGCTCCTGCGGTGACGCGCGTAGTTGAGCGCGCCCGGGAGATGGGCCTGAGAACAGCGATGCTTCCTGTTCAACATGCCTTCCACTCGCCTTTGATGGCCGCTGCCGCGCTTTCATTCCGGGAACATCTGCGCCGCGAACAGCTCAACAGTCCAAGAAAGAAGCTTTACTCTACCGTGACCGGAGCCGAGATCTCCAACGCCGATATGGAACAATTACTGATCTCCCAGTTGACCGCACCGGTGTTGTTCTTGTCCGCCATGCAGGCGGCCGGACAGCAAACCGACCTGTTTGTCGAAGCCGGGCCAGGCAACGTGCTCGCAGAAATTACCCGCTCTTTCCTGAAGACGCCGGTGGTCTCGACCGACGCCGGCAGCAACTCCCTCAAGGGATTCCTCACGGCTGTCGGTGCCGCGTTCGCCATGGGCAGTGCGGTGGAAATACAGAAACTTTTTGCGGACCGGTTCACGCGCAAGTTTTCACTCAACTGGGCCCCTAACTTTTTTGCCAATCCCTGCGAGTCGGCTCCTGTCTCCGGGCAAATCATTCCTAAGGAGCAAAAGAAACCGGTTGCATCCACTCCTCTGGTGGAACATGAAGGCGCCGGAGGCAACGACGATGTTCTTACTGAACTGATTCAACTCGTTGCCAGCCGTTGCGAACTTCCTTTGCAGGCTGTCAGCGCTGGGAGCCGCCTGCGCGACGACCTTCATCTGAATTCGATCAGCGTGAGCCAGATCATTGTGGAGGCTGCGCGGCGGCTGGGCATTCAAGCGCCCCCGCATCCGACGGACTATTCCAATGTGACGCTGTCCGAGGCAGCTCAGGCGCTTGAAACGATTCGACGATCTGGCGGCACAAGACGGGAATCTTCAGGGTTGCCGCATGGGGTTGCTCTCTGGACGAGGGCATTCCACTTCGAGCTTTTCGAAGAACCGTTACCGCCCAGCAGGCCACTTAAAGGTGACGGAGAATGGAATGTTCTTGCGCCCGATCAATGCGCTCATGCGCAACGTCTCCAGCATGAGTTGCTGGAGAAGGGACAAGGAGCAGGCGTAGTTGTCTGGCTTCCCGAGCGGCCCGATGCAGAAAGCTTGCCGGTGTTATTGCAAGCTGCTGCGTTGTCCCAATCAAGACGCTGTCCGTTGATCGTGATCCAGCATGGATGGGGAGCCTCAGCGTTTTGCCGCAGCTTACATATGGAGTCTCCTGAAATGCCGGTTGCGGTCTTGAATATTCCAGGTCATCAGCAACACCTCGCCGGGTTGGTGCTGAACGAAACTGCCTCGCTCTCTGGATTTGTTGAGGCCCACTACGATGATGCGGGACGGCGGCATCAAGCCAGACTGTGTGTCCTGCCCATCGTTGAAAAGAATTTGCCGTTAGCGCTCGATAGCAACGATGTCGTGCTGGTCACCGGAGGCGGAAAAGGCATTGGCGCGGAATGCGCCATACAGCTTGCTCGTGAGAGTGGCTGCAAAGTTGTATTGTTAGGAAGGTCGAAGCCCGAACTCGATGAGGCATTAGCTGAGAACCTGAAGCGATTTGCGGGCAGCGGGATCGCCTTCCGGTATATGGCCGTCGATGTTGCCGATGCTGGCCAAGTCAAAAGAGCGGTCCAAACAATTGAAGAGGAGATCGGGCCGATCACGACTGTCCTGCACGCCGCTGGCATCAATCAACCCTGCCGCTTCTCCGATCTGAATGAGCAGAAAATCAGCAGCACCCTTGCTCCAAAAGTGATGGGCGCTCAGAACCTTATCGCAGCCATCGATGCTGAACATCTGCGTTTCTTCATCGCCTTCGGATCGATCATCGCCCGCACCGGCCTTCACGGAGAAGCCCATTACGGGCTGGCCAATGAATGGCTCGCAGCATTGGTCGAAGACTTTCAGATGCGTCAGCCGCAATGCCGGTGCATGGTCTTGGAGTGGTCGGTGTGGTCAGGAACCGGCATGGGAGAGAGCCTGGGAACCATCGAGGCATTGCGCGCGCAAGGCGTGGCCCCGATTCCTGTGGATGCCGGCGTCAACCTCCTCAGGAACTTGCTTAGCGCCCCACCCAAGGATACGAGAATTGTTGTCAGCAGCAGGTTTGCACAATACTCAAAACTGTTGCATCAACCTGATCTGCCCCTGCGCAGGTTCCTCGAGATTCCTCGCGTCTACTATCCCGGTGTTGAACTGGTGGTGGATTCCGAGCTTTCTTCAACCAGCGATCCGTATCTGCAAGATCATGCGTTGAAAAAAGAACAGCTCGTCCCTGCTGTCGTCTCCCTGGAAGCAATGTCACAGGTAGCCAGCGTGCTGTTGGGCGCATCGGATTCCCTGGTCTTCGAACATGTTGAGTTTGCGCAGGCGATCTCCGTGCCTCTCCAGGGAAAGATCAAGGTGCGGGTCGCAGGTCTGGTTACCGGCGCTGACTCTTTGGATTTGGTCATCAGGACCGAGGCGACCGGATTTGCCGTTGATCATGTGCGGGCGACGTGCAAGAGACGCAGCAGGATTGTGGGTCATGAACAAAAATTAAAACCCACCACGGAGACACGGAGACACGGAGAACACCAAGATCAAGAGAGAAACCCCGTGCTGCTCGATTGCCAGCGTGATCTTTATGAGCAGCTTCTATTTCATCAAGGCCGCTTTCGTTGCGTCAGCGCCTACTACAAGCTCGCAGCCAGGGAATGCCTGGTAGAGCTGAAGCGTTCATCCGACGGCCCTTGGTTTGCCCGTCATCTTCCTCCGCAATGGTTGCTGGGACGGCCTGATGTACGCGACGCTGCAATCCATGCGATCCAGGCCTGTATTCCTCATCGGCGAGTGTTGCCGGTAGAAATCCGAAGACTCATGGTGTCAACCACGGAACTCCCGGACTGCTGTTACTTACATGCCAAGGAAATATCACAGCAGGGCGCGACCTTGATTTACGACCTCGAGATCATGACCGCAAGCGGAGAAGTTCTCGAATCCTGGAGCGGGCTGAAACTGCAAATGGTCGAACCCTTCACCCCAACCTCATGGTCACCGGGTACCTTGGGCACGTATCTGGAGCGCAAGATGGCTGAATTTGCGCCGTCGTTTCCCGTAAGAATCACATTCGAGCAAAACCCCAGAACGAACGGCGCTGCCCGAGGCAATGGCTTCCACAAAGATGTTATTCATCGTCCCTACGGCAGGCCGGAGGTAAAGGGGAGCAACTGCGTCTCCTTCGCCCATTCCGATGACCTGACCATGCTGGTTACGGCCGAGCAGCTTGTATCTTGCGATCTGGAGCCGGCCGCAGGCGTGCCTCGCGCATGGCAAGAGTTGCTTGGGCCACAGCACTACGCCCTCGCTCGGCTCGCAAGCACAAGAGCCGAAGAAACCTTCGACGTGGCTGCAACTCGCATCTGGTCGGCGCTGGAATGTCTCAAGAAAGCGGAAGCCGGCAATTCCGCCCCACTCTCCCTGTTGCCTGTCGAGGAAAAAAGCTGGGTGCTGCTCCGTTCGGGCGCCAATGTTATAGCTACATTTTCCGCCTCGATGACGGACAAAACTACGCCGCTGATCGTGGCTGTATTAGCGGTGGAGCAGAGCAAGCGGCTTGCCCTGGCTGACAACTCCAATCGTTCTGAAAAACCCATGCAGGCGTGTGGCGATTGAGCAAAAGAATCTATGACCGTATATGAGCATCGGCGCAGCGTCGGATTCAGGGACACGAACCTGACCGGGAACGTTTACTTCCTGAGCCATTTCGCCTGGCAAGGCGAGTGCCGGGAGCTTTTCCTCCAGGAGCATTTTCCCGAGATTCTCGAAGAGCTTCAGGCCGGACTTTGTCTGATCACCACCTATTGCAACTGCGAGTACCTGGCGGAGTTGAACGCCTTCGATCAGGTGATCGTCCGCATGAGCCTGGGTTCGATCAGCCAGACCCAGGTCACAATGTTGTTTGAGTATTGGAAAGAAGCGAACGGACGAGAAGAGCTGGTCGCACGCGGCGAACAGCGAATTGCATGTTTCCGCCGAAGACCCGACGGATTGTCCCCGGCTCCAGTACCGGCCAAGCTCCGGGCGGCCATTTCTAAATATTCTGAAGTGGCCGTGAGCTAGGGAGATTGGGTAAATGAGTAATTTGGTAATTTGGTAATTGGGTAATTTGCATCAGTTTAGGAAAAACTTCAGGGTCACGAGACCTGGAGCAGGGCATGACTCTAGAACTTGCGGAGATCGATGGCTTTAGCCTCCGAAGGTATCAGGGAACGACTTTAGTCGTGCCGCAAAGCGTTTAGATTGAATTGGACTTACAGCCCCTGCGGCTGTTTGCTTGTGTTTGAATCTGCTTTTTCCTAAACGGCCAATATGTCAAATAACAAGGAGATCCCATGCACGTTTCGGTTAGAACAATGAGCGGCACGACGGCCCGCCAAAGTCTTCACGAAAAGATCAACACCCGTTGGCATAAGCCTGCGCTTTGGATTTTTATGATTGTGGTGCTGGCGCATTGGGCCGAGCATCTGGCGCAAGGATGGCAGGTCTACGTTTTGGGATGGCCTCGTCATCATGCTGGAGGCGTGTTGGGGCTGCTCTATCCGTGGTTGGTGACCACGGAATTGCTCCACTATGGTTATGCTCTGGTCATGCTGGTCGGAATCTGGGTGTTGCGCAAAGGTTTTGCGGGAAGGTCAGCCACCTGGTGGACAATCGCCTTGATCATCCAATTCTGGCACCACTTCGAACATCTGTTGCTGATCGGCCAAGCCACCTTCCATCACAACCTGTTTGGGTCGCCCGTGCCCACCAGCATCGTGCAACTGATCATTCCCAGGATCGAACTCCACCTCTTCTATAACACCATCGTATTCATTCCCATGGTTATCGGCATGTACTACCATGTCTTCCCGGCGAAGGGCGAAAGTCATCATGCTTCGTGCAACTGTGCCTGGCATCGGCAGGGATTGGCAGATGCGCGAACGGCGTAAGTCTTTGCAACTGCATCTAAGTATCAAGAAGACAAAAAAGGTGATGGAGCAGATTTTTACCGTTTCTCTGCTTTGAGTTTGGGCCGAAGTCGAACGGTGTCAGGCCCAACTACATCACCCGCTTCTTTCTTTTATTCAGGCCAGATAGTCAGTGCTGTTTTGCTCAGAATCTGGTCTTTAGCCTGTTGCGAGAGAGGCAGGGCCAGGAACTGCTCCTTATTCTTTTTTATGTCTGCGACTCCAGGACTTGGCCAATCAGTGCCAAAGAGCGTTTTATAAGCAATTTCTTCAAGTCGCGGGAAATATTGCAGCAGCAGCTTTGGTGGAATGCCGCTGATGTCGAGATAAACATTCCTATGGCGGCGAAGCAGGAAGAAGGCGGTCTGCATCCAGAGCGGCCTTCCTCCATGGGCCATCAGAATCTTGAGCTTGGGAAAGTCGATGGCGACATCGTCGAGAAAGAGGGGATCGCCGTATTTGTTGCGCGCCCCAGGGAAGATCGACGTCCCGGTGTGAACCATCACCGGGATGCCATGCTTTTCCGCCGTGCCATAGATGATTTCAAGTTCCTTGACTCCGTTGTAGTAATCATTCGGAAACAAGAGTTGGTGAGGCGGATGTATCTTGATCATCCGAATACCCATTCGCAGAATGGAGTCCATGTCAGCTTGCACATTCGAACTATGCCGAGGATGCACGCTGCCACACGAGATCAGCCGTTTAGGATCTTCCTTGCAATAATTGACGGCCCACTCATTCACCTCGCTGGTAAGCCCCATCACTTCGGGCGCAACATAATTGATGAGCACGGCCCGTTGCACGCCCACGGAATCCAGATATTTGAGCAACGACTTGGGTGATTTGCAATATTCAAGGATGTCGTCGAACCCACCACGGGCTTTGGTCATGACCTCGATCGGGCCAGGTTTGAAGAGTTCGTAGGGTTGGATGTGGATGTGGCAATCGGTAATGATCATAGCTTCTACCTGCTGGCTGCTAGCTTTTAATCAAAAGCCAAAACCTTTGGCCACGAATACACGCGAATTAACACGAATAAAAAACAAGAATCGGAACCAAAAAATGTTCTTTCACTACTCATGTCGTTGCTTATCTTTTTTTGTTTTTGATCTTGATTCGTGTTAATTCGCGTGTATTCGCGGCTAAAAAAGGTTTTGGTTTTTCTCAGTGTGACCTCTTCGGTTGTCTTTGTTTCCCTTTGCGCCCTTTGCGGTGAACTCTTACGATTTTGCTGCTGCCAATACGGCGCGTTTAGCGAAGACTTTTATCATCTCGCGGCGGTATTCGGGGGTAAGCGCAGAGGTTGTCAATGGCTTGCCGGTCTTGGCCGCCAGTTCACCGATTACTGTGGCGACATGCTCGTCGATCATGGTCTTGCCAATCAGCGCATGGTCCGATCCTGGAACCAGCAGCGGGGCGGGATTCACAGCCGTGATGGCCACGCGCGCCGCTTCCACCGGGCCTCCATTTTTCTTGAACGCTACGGCGACTCCCGCCAGTGGATAGTCGATCGATCCCCGGATGCGCAATTTCTTATAGCTTCCTTTCCAACCGGAAGAGCTTTCCGGCAGCAACACGCGAGCCACCATTTCGTTGGGATCAAGCTTTAAATGAGCATCGCCTACTCCGCTATAAAAATCTTTCAGAGGCAGCCGGCGAACGCCCTTTGGACCGACTATTTCTATGTCAGTTCCCAGGCACAGCAATGCGGGCGGAGTATCACCAGAGAAGGCTGCCCAGCAGCGTGTGCCACCCGGAGCCACATGGCAGAGGTCGCCATCTTTCTTGATGCAAAAGCCGCAGGACCGGCGCCATTGCAGCGACTGGTTATACCACAGGCAGCGCGTGTCGAGGCAGATGTTGCCGCCGAGTGTACCCATGTTGCGCAGGATCGGCGAAGCCACCGTTGTAACCGCCTCATGCAGAACCCGATAGTTGCGCCGAATGAACTCCGAGTCTTCAATGGTGGAAAGCGGTGTGAGAGCCCCGATCTCCACGCCGACTCCAGGCACGACACGGATACCTTGCATTTCCTCGATCCTGCGAATGTCCATAACGTAAGCAGGACCGAAGAGCCTCTGCTTCAGGGAAGGAATAAGGTCGGTCCCACCGGCAAGAATCTGGATCGCGCCAACGTGCTGGGCCAGATAACCGACAGCCTCTTGAATATTGCGCGGGCGCAGGAGCTTGAATGATGGAAGGCTCAATCGGGGCCTCCCACACGACGAGCCGGATCTTCAGGATGACGTTGTGGTCCTTTGTCCTTGAACCAGGTTGAACCACCATGTTCACGAAACACGAGGGGCGCCGTGGGATCGCTGCCACGCGTAATTTCCAAAGCTTTGCCTGTATTCTTTTTGGCGCGTAATGCAGCCAGGACACGCTCCGGCGTAAACGGAGCTTCGCGGAGCCGAACCCCGACCGCATCGTAAATGGCATTGGCAATGGCCGGGATGGTGGCAGCCAGAGAGCCTTCACTGGCCTCTTTCGCTCCAAACGGGCCTTCCGGATCGACGCTCTCCACGATGATGGCCTCAACGTCCGGAGATTCTTCTGCCGACGGCGAACGATACTCCAGCAGGCCGGGATTCATCAGCAAGCCATCTTTCCAGACCATTTCTTCCTGAAGGGCCTGGCCCATGCCCATCCATACCGAACCAATAACCTGGCCTTCCACGGAAACAGGGTTGAGCGCGCGCCCGCAATCGTGGGCGGCCCAAACCTTGTGGACGGTAACCATTCCTGTATCTTCGTCTACGCTAACTTCGGCAACCTGCGCAGAATACGAATAGGCCGGGGAAGGACCCACGCCCGCACCCTTGAAAGCACCGCCGCGCGCATCTTTGGGTGGAGCATAAGAGCCTGTCCCGGTTAGTGCGCCGCTAAAGTCAATGGCGGAAACCACAGCTTCTTCAAAGCTCATGAAATCTTTCGGACCTTCTTCTTTGCGCTTCTGCTGGAGTGAACCACGCAAGGTTTGCCCTTCGACTCGTCCGCTGACCTCCTGCACGTTGCCGCGTGAAGTATCGGCCTTTTCACCAAGCTGCTGTGCAGGCTGGCCGTTGGCGTGGGGTTGGGTTGCACCACGCTTCCACACCATGTCGTCGCACATCAGCACATCTTCGGGCGTGCAATTCATCTTTTTTGCTGCAGCGGCGACGATCTTCTTCTTCACATCTTCGGCGGCACGCAACGAAGCATTGCCATTCATGAAGGTTACGCGGCTCGAATAAGAACCGATGTCGATTGGCGTAAGATCGGTATCAGCGGCAACGACCTTGATGCGGGACAAGCTGATGCCGAGCACCTCGGCCACGATCTGCGCAACCATGGTGTCGGAGCCTTGTCCGATGTCGGAAGCGCCGGTGTAGACCACTACGCCGCCATCACGGTCGATCTTAAGGTTGACCGTGGAGTGCGGCATGTCGGAGCGAATAATGCTGTTGGCCGCTCCGCTTACATAGTGACTACATGCAATCCCCAAACCCCGGCCGCGAGGCAGCTTGCCTTTGCGCTGCATCCATCCGGAGCGCTCCACGACCTTCTCGATGCACTCAGGCAGTCCATAGCTTTGGACGCGCAGATTGTTGACCGTAATACATGGTGGCTTGAGGAGATTGCGGCGACGAAGCACTGCCGGATCGATTCCCAATTGGCCAGCGATCTCGTCAAGCTGCGACTCAAAAGCAAAGCGGACATTGACTGTACCGTGGCCACGCATGGCTCCGCAGGCCGGCTTGTTGGTCAGTACCCGGTAGCCATCGTAACGGATATGGGGAATGTCGTAGAGCGCGCCCAGCAACGCGCCGGAATAGAGAATCGTAACTACACCGTAGGAGCAATAAGCGCCACCATCTTGAACCACGCGAGCGGCAACCGAAGTCAGGCGTCCATCTTTCTTCGCGCCGGTCTTCAAGTCAATGATGGTTCGCGGACGCCCGCGATGTGCCCAGAAAACTTCTTCACGCGTGTAGGTGATCTTGACTGGGGCCTGCGCTTTTCGCGCTGCTACGGCGGCAATGATTTCCAAAGGAATGACTTCGCTCTTGCCTCCAAACCCGCCACCGACCAAAGGCTTGATCACGCGTATCTGCGCCATCGGCATCTCCAGCACGATGGAGAGCTTGTGTTGCAGGTAATAAGGCACCTGAGTCGAAGACCATACTGTCAGCCTTCCGGGTTTTCCCGTTTGTGAATCAATATCAAATGTCGCCAGTGTACTGTGAGGCTCCATGGCTGCGTGGGTCACCTCCGCAGCCAGATACCGATGCTCCACGATCAAGTCAGCGTCGGCAAAACCCTTGTCTGGATCGCCGAAAACGTGGTGGTAGTCCTTTTCAATATTGTTGGGACGCTGCGGATGGATCCATTCTTTTTCGGCCTTCATGGAATCTTCAGGATCAAACCAGGCCGGAAGCAATTCATATTCAACGTCGATCAACTCAAGAGCCTTCTCGGCAATCGATTCGGAAGTAGCCACGACGCAGGCAACGTTGTCGCCAACATAACGGACCTTGTCCACAGCCAACGCGGTCTCATCATGGCCTACGGGAAGGATGCCGTACTTATTAGGCGCATCAGGTCCGGTGACAATCGTGACGACACCCTCAAGGGCTTGAGCGCGACGCGTGTCGATCTTTTTGATCTTGGCGTGAGGGTAGGGAGAATGCAGGA
>DASZFK010000677.1:0-8326 GCA_035939855.1 Candidatus Angelobacter sp. | reverse complement strand
CGTTCAGGCACACCGAGGCCTTTTCCTTCCAGATCGCGACGGAAAATCAGGAAGAGACGGACCGTTACTGGAACGCGATCGTCGGCAATGGCGGCACGGAAAGCCAGTGCGGTTGGTGCAAGGACCGCTGGGGCCTCTCCTGGCAGATCACCCCGCGCGCGCTAACCGATGCGCTTGCGGCTGGTGGCGGTGAGGCAAAGCGTGCATTCGAGGCGATGATGCCGATGAAGAAGATCGACATCGCCACCATCGAGGCAGCGCGGCGACGTTGACGCGAACACGCCGATATTCCGCGCCTTCGCAAGGAGGGCCAAACGTTGCAGTATGTGGCTGGACACGATAACATTGAGACAACCATGCGCTATGTGCATCCGCAGGCAGTAGCGGTGCATCGATCGTCCGCTCGGTTCGGAATGCGGAAGTGGTGGAATTGGCAGACACACCATCTTGAGGGGGTGGCGCCGTGAGGCATGGGGGTTCAAGTCCCCCCTTCCGCACCAAAAAACTTGATAAAGTCAGTTTTGGAGCCAGTGCTCCACTGACTGAGATGTAGATTCATCGCTATCGGGATGAACGTCTGCCTAAAGGCCCGCGATTCGCAAGCGAAATCGCTAGACGCTGATACCCGATAGTGGGTCACTTTCGATGAAAGTGACTCACTACGAAAAGTTTCTCTGAAAGGGTTTTCGAATCAATCAATGTTGACTTACCTCATCACTATCGTTCACGTGATCGCATGCGCCATCCTGATCGTTGTTGTGCTCCTGCAGCATGGCAAGAGCGCCGACATTGCCGCAACGTTTGGCGGAGCCGGCAGTCAAACTGCATTTGGGCCTCGCGGCACGGCAACTCTGCTATCCAGAGTTACTACCTGGTGCGCTGTCATCTTTATGCTGACCTCGATCTCGCTGACCATCTTTGCTGCCAGAAGGCATTCCAACTCGGTGATGGAAGGCGTAAAAGGTCCGTCGGCCCCAGCGCAGAGCACGCCAACGCCGAAGAGATAAATCAAGTCTTATTAACTAACGGCTTACGGCCGGGAGCTCGCATGTTCCATAAGGTTTTTCCTGTTGGTCCGCTCCAATGTAATTGTTCCATCATCGGCGATGAAGAGACCCACGAAGCCATGGTGATTGATCCGGGCGACCAGGTAGATGAGATCTTGAATATCCTGGCTCGTCAGAAGCTCAAGCTGACCCAGATCGTCGTAACTCATGCTCATATCGATCATGTAGGCGGGGCCATGAAGCTCAAGGCCGCGACCGGCGCGCCTATTCTCATGAACCAGGACGATTATGCCCTCCTGAAACAGCTGGATATGCAGGCAACATGGGTCGGAATGCAATCGCCCGGTCCCGTGCAGGTGGATGAAGGCATCGGCAGCGGACGCATACTCAAGGTTGGCAATATCTCCGCGAATGTGATCCATACGCCAGGCCATAGCGAAGGCAGCATCTGCCTGTATTTCCCCAAAGAAAAAACTCTGTTTGCAGGAGATACTCTCTTTGCCGGAGGCATTGGGCGCACGGACCTCCCCGGAGGATCGTTTGACAAAATCATGGATTCCATACATGGCCGCGTGATGGCTCTTCCCGATGAAACTCAAGTAATTCCTGGACATGGGCCAACCACCACGATTGGCGTCGAACGTGAGACGAATCCGTTTGTGAGGAAGTAGCGTTTTAGCTCTTAGCCATTAGCTCTTAGTATTTAGCTTGAAAATCCACATTATCGTTTCAGACGGCGGAAACATCCGTAGCAACGTTTGTGTTTACTTGACACCCTGCGGCCCCGCTTCGAGAGAGGCTCTTTCCAACGCTTTAGCTGCTGTTCACGCTACAATTACATTTCATATTATGAAAAGAGGATGCGCAATGAGGAGTTTCTTAGTCTGGTTTTGCGGCTTGGCACTACTGAGCGGATCGATCATGGCAGCACAAAGCAAGACCTCGGAAGAGCGTCCGGCCCCCAAGTTTGACATTGTCAATATTGATAAATCGATTGATCCTTGCGTCGACTTCTACCAGTTTGCGTGCCATAACTGGATCAAGAACAATCCCATTCCCTCTGACTACACCGATTGGATCAGCTTCACCGAGGTCGAGGAGCACAACAACGCTGTGCTGCGAAGAATTCTCGAAAAAGCCAGCGTAAATGATTCGAAGCGCAGCCCGGTTTTGCAAAAGATCGGTGACTTTTATGCCTCCTGCATGGATGAGGAAGCAGCCAATAAGAAGCGGTATACACCGCTCCAGCCGGAGTTCGACCGAATCGCTGCTGTCAAAGACAAAACACAGATGATCGAGGTCATGGCACATGAATCGCTCATCGGGCCCAACCCGCTTTTCGGGTTCTATTCCAGCCCGGACATTCACAACGCCAGCATGACGATCGCCTTCATCGATCAGGGCGGAATCGTTCTACCCGACCGCGACTACTATCTGAAAGACGACCCGGACATGGTGGCCATTCGCAAGACTTATGTTGACCACGTAGCCAAAATGTTTGCCCTGATTGGCCAATCGCAGGAACAGGCAAAGCAAAGCGCGGACGCAGTGATGAAGATAGAAACCGAATTGGCGAGGGCCGCCATGGACCGGACTTTGCGCCGTGATCCCAAGAACCTGGACCACAAGATGACCTTGGCTGATATTGAAGCCCAGGCCCCGAATTTTCATCTCAGCCGGTACTTCGCCGTGACCGGAGCGCCATCGTTTCGAGAACTCAATGTCAACAATCCCGAGTTTTTCAAAACTCTCAACAGTGTCATCGAGAAGATCCCTTTGGATGACTGGAAGACCTACATGACGTGGCAGTTGTTGAACACCGCCGGACCTTGGCTTTCTGACGATTTTGTCCAGGAAGACTTCAAGCTGCAGCAGGCCCTTAGCGGCCAAAAAGAGTTGAAGCCACGATGGAAGCGCTGCATCGCCGCCACCAATGGTTTTCTTGGAGAAGCGTTGGGGCAGAAATATGTAGATGAAACCTTCGGCGCTGAAGGTAAAGACCGCATGTTGAAGATGGTCGATGCCCTGGAGCGCGCACTGCAGCAGGACATCACTTCCCTTCCCTGGATGACCGAGACAACCAGGAAGGAAGCGCTCATTAAGTTGAAAGCCATCCGCAACAAGATCGGCTATCCGGAAAAGTGGCGTGACTATAGCAAGCTCAACATTGTTCGCAATGACCTTCCCGGAAATCTCGAGCGGGGCAATGAGTTTGAAGCACATCGACAACTCACAAAGATCGGCAAGCCGGTAGACAAGTCCGAGTGGGACATCACTCCACCGACGGTCAATGCTTTCTACAATCCGGAGCATAACGAAATTGTTTTTCCGGCGGGAATTCTTCAGCCACCCTTTTTTGACAAAACCATGGACGATGCAGTGAACTTCGGCGGCATCGGCCTGGTGATTGGCCATGAACTGACCCACGGCTTTGATGATGAAGGACGGAAGTTCGATCCTCAGGGGAATCTTCGCGACTGGTGGACCCCAAAAGACGCTGAGGAGTTTGAAAAGCGCGCCAGTTGCATCGTGGACGAATACGGCAGCTTTACTTCAGTGGACGACTTGAAACTGAATGGCAAACTGACGCTGGGCGAAAATACCGCCGACAATGGTGGCGCACGCATTGCCCTGATGGCCTTACATGAACTGATGGCTCAGACCAAACAGAGTCCCGACAAAAAAATCGATGGCTACACGCCGGACCAGCGCTATTTCCTGGGATTTGCGCGGGCCTGGTGCGAAAACATCACGCCCGAGCTTTTGCGCCTGGGGGTTCGAACCGATCCTCATTCTCCCGGACGCTGGCGAGTCAACGGAGTCGTGCAGAACATGCCAGAATTCCAATCGGCTTTTCACTGCAAAGCAGGCCAGCCCATGGTGAGCCAGAAGGCGTGCCGGGTGTGGTAAGGAGCTACTAGCTTCTGGCTACTGGCTGCTAGCCAAACAACATTCGTGTCTATTCGTGTGCATTCGTAGCTAAATTGGACATCTAGCCATGCCCACTATGCTGTCTCCCTTCAGCCCAAGAAGCCGAGCGGACTGAATGCTGAGTGCTAATTGCTGAGTGCTTCTCATTCCACATCGCACTGTCGAATGAGCTTGTCGGTCGCAGCAGTTGCGAAATCTGTTTGCTTTGTTGTACCACGGCGCCGGAACAAAACGATCTGGCTAACGATGCTCAAAGCTATCTCCTCGGGTGTGGCAGCGCCCAAATCCAGACCGGCTGGCGCCCAAACCTTCTCCACTTTTTCCAGTGGAACGCCTTCCAATAGAAGATAATCCAGCACCAATTTGGCGCGATGAGTACTGGCTACCAGAGCTACGTAAGCTGCGTTGCCTTCCAACGCTTTTTGCAGCCAGATATGGTCGCTCTTGTGCAATGTGGCAATCACGACATGAGTGCGTGGGCCGATTGGAGTCTCGGTGAGGTCAAAGTCTTCGCAAATCAAGCGGTCTGCATGGGGAAACGCTTTCTTGTCTGCCGCAGGATCGCTTACCGTTACATAAAAATTCATCAGATGTCCAAGCTCAGCCAGCGTTTCGGCGATGCGGCCATGGCCGACGATCAGCAGTTCTGGTTTAGGCACAACCGGCTCGATGTAGACGTCCATCAGGCCTCCGCAAGGCATTCCGACTCCCAAGACTTCATCCTGCATGTCCAAAGTGACTAGTTCTGGGCGTTCCTGCTGGATGCACTTCACCGCTTCGCTGCGAACGGCACTCTCGGCACAGCCGCCGCCTACCCAGCCCGTCACGATCTTGCCATGCTCATCAATCAGGGCCTTCGAGCCGCGCCGGGCCGAAGACGAGCCCTGCACACGGACAACCGTGGCAATCGCAAAGGGCTTCCTCTGTGTGGCCCAATCGGCTGCTTTGGAATAAAGCTCCACAGACATAAAGACTTGACGTATCATAGCCGCTGTAGCTCGGCGCTTTCAACGTAGAGATTCAGCGTGTACAGCGAACTAGTTCGCAACCATTACGCTAGCCCCCGGAATGCCGGTAGGGTGCCCAACCCATCCGCGCAGGCCATCATCAAGAGTCCCGTGGACAGCGACACCGTCCTGATTACTCTCCGAATCGAGAACAATGTAGTCGTGGACGTGAGATTCAAATGCATGGGCTGCGCCGTAGCGATTGCGTGCTCGTCCATCGCCACGGAGATGGTGCTGGGCAAGTCTGTCGATGAAGCTTATCTGATCACCAAACGCGGCGTGGCCGAAGCGTTGGGTGGTATTCCCGAGTACAAGATGATCTGCAGCAATCTTGCGCCGGATGCGATCAGGAAGGCTATTGAGGAGTGGAAGAGGCAACAGGCGGGTATAGCGTAAGAACACATTCTCCAACACCCGCGCAGTACAAACCAGACTCTTGCCGCTGATTGCGCGGATACACCCGGATCACAGTGTCGAAGCCCGAAAAGGCAAACTTATCGAGCCAAGCAATAACTTCTCCCCTGGGGTTTCGCAGTTAATTCTCATGTGGTATAACGGACGCCTCCCGCAGTGAGCCTTTGCCTGTACGAGGTGGAACGATGATACCGCCAGCCTTTGAATACTTCCGGCCCAGCACGATTCCTGAAGCGCTTGCCCTGCTTGTCCAGCATGGAGACGACGCCAAGATATTGAGTGGCGGCCAGAGCCTGATTCCGATGATGAAATTTCGTCTGGCACGCCCTAGCCATCTGATTGACATCAATCGCATCTCAGGGCTGGCCTACATCAAGGAAGAAGGCGGATTCCTCAAAATTGGCGGCCTCACACGGGAAGCGGAACTCGAAGGCTCGGCGGTGATTGCTTCGAAATACCCGCTCCTTGCCGACACGGCCCACGTGATTGCCGATCCTCAGGTACGAAATCTCGCCACTGTCGGCGGTAATCTTGCCCACGGAGACCCCGCCAACGACCATCCGGCAACCATGCTGGCGCTGGGCGCGCAAATCGTTGCGACGAGCCAGAAAGGAGAGCGGGTGATCCCTATCGAAGATTTCTTTGTTTCGTTGTTTACCACTGCGCTCCAAAGCGGAGAGATTCTTACGGAGATTCGCATTCCGGTGCCGCCTCCCAAAAGCGGCGGCGCATACCTGAAACAAGAGCGCAAAGTGGGCGATTTCGCCACTGCCGCGGTGGCTGTTCAAGTCACGCTGGACGCTAATGGAACATGCCAAAGAGCAGGCATCGGCCTTACGAATGTAGGTCCGACTCCTTTGAAGGCGCGCAAAGCAGAAGATTTTCTACGCGGCAAAAAGCTCGACCAGGCCAACATCGCTCAGGCAGCGCAGCTTGCCGTAGACGATTCACAACCCAGTTCCGACCTGCGTGGCCCAGCGGAATATAAACGGGGATTGATTAAAGAACTGACAAAAAGAGCTTTGGTAAAGGCTATCGAGCGGGCTGGGTGATTCCTAATTTCCAATTTCTAATTTCCAATTTTTAAACGCGTGTGTTGCAGCAATCGTAAGCCGGTCAAATGAGCGATTGAGACGGTTTCAAATTAGAAATTAGAAATCGGAATTAGAAATTCCTGACAAGGAAGAACAATGGCAACGAAACAAGCAGTCAAACTCAAGATCAACGGCCGTCAGCGTGAAGCCTCTGTTGAGCCACGCCTGTTGTTGGTTCACTTTATTCGCGATGTGCTTCAACTCACCGGCACTCATATCGGTTGCGACACCAGCAACTGTGGTGCTTGCACTGTCATCCTCAATGGCAAGACGGTCAAATCATGCACCATGTTTGCCGTGCAGGTGGACGGCGCCGAAATCACGACGGTCGAGGGCCTGAACAAAGATGGCCAACTGCATCCTCTCCAGGAAGGGTTCAAGGAAGAGCATGGTTTGCAGTGCGGCTTTTGCACGCCTGGCATGCTCCTGTCGTCGCTGGCGCTGCTTAACAGCAATCCAGCTCCATCCGAACAGGAAATTCGCTGGGGCATCTCCGGCAACTTGTGCCGCTGTACTGGCTACCAGAATATTGTAAAGGCGGTCCAATACGCCTCTAAAAAAATGGCGGCAAAGAAAGCGACGGCATAGGGAGGAACTCAATCATGCACAAGACATCTCCTGAAATCGGCGGCATGGGCCACTCCATCAAGCGCAAAGAAGATTTGCGATTTACGCAAGGCAAAGGCAACTACGTGGACGACGTCCACCTTCCAGGAATGGTCTATGGCCACCTGGTGCGCAGCCCTTATGCTCATGCGCGCCTGAAGAGCGTGAATACCGAGAAAGCGAAAGCTCTGCCCGGCGTGTTGGCTATTATCACCGGAGAGGATCTCGCCAAGGCCGGCCTTTCCTGGATGCCGACTCTTTCCGGCGACAAGCAAATGGTGCTGGCCACCGGCAAAGTCTTGTTTCAATCGCAAGAAGTAGCCTTTGTCGTTGCCGAAGACCAATACACGGCAGCCGATGCCGCGGAGTTGGTCGAAGTAGATTACGAAGAACTGCCGGTGCTGGTGGACCCGCACAAGGCGCTCGATCCCACGGCTCCCATTCTGCGGGAAGACCGCGAAGACAAGACCAACCACATCTTCCACTGGGAAGTAGGCGACAAGCAGGCCACTGATAAAACATTCAAGGAGGCCCCGGTAAAAGCCAAGGTCGATGCCATTTTCCAACGCTGCCATCCCGCCCCCCTTGAGACCTGTGGCTGCGTGGCCGACTTCAACAAGGCGACTGAACGGCTCACACTCTACCTGACATCGCAGGCCCCACACGCCCACCGCACGCTTTTTGCGTTGGTCGGCGGAATTCCCGAACAAAACATTCGAGTTGTCTCGCCCGATATCGGTGGAGGATTCGGAAACAAGGTCCCAATCTATCCAGGCTATGTTTGTGCCGTGGTGGCTTCACTCACGCTCGGCGTGCCGGTCAAATGGATGGAGACCCGCTCCGAAAACCTGCAATCGACCGGTTTTGCTCGCGACTATCACATGACCGCGGAGATCGCTGCCGATAAGGGCGGGAAAGTCAAAGCCCTGCGGGTGAAGACACTTGCGGACCATGGCGCGTTCAACGCAGCCGCGCAGCCCACCAAATTCCCTGCCGGAATATTCAGCATCTGCACCGGCTCGTATGATTTTCCCGCTGCTTTCTGCGAGGTCGATGGAGTCTACACCAACAAAGCTCCGGGCGGAATCGCTTACCGCTGCTCCTTCCGCATCACCGAGGCGGCTTACCTGATCGAGCGAGCCGTAGATGTCCTTGCGGTCGAACTCAAGATGGACCCGGTAGAAGTCCGGCGCAAGAACTTCATTGCTCCAACGCAGTTCCCTTACAAATCCGCCTTAGGCTGGACCTACGACAGCGGCGACTACGA
>DASZFK010000676.1:0-2579 GCA_035939855.1 Candidatus Angelobacter sp. | reverse complement strand
TTCAGCGACACGGCACGAAGAAACAGGCACAATTGTATCAATCGCTTTACTATAAAGCGCCAATGCTCGCTCCAGGCAAACTTGAGTGTAACCTCCCACGACCTTTGGAATCAGCTTCACTTTGCTTTCGTCATTGGCCGGATCCTCTCGTTCCGGCGAAAAAGCGAGGTGAAAATCGACGCCTGCCTTCATGCCCGAGCCTTCTTCCAAGATTGTGCGCAAATCCTGATCCGTCGTTCCGGGATAAGTAGTCGATTCAAGCACCACCAATGCACCTTTCGCCAAGTGCGGTGCAATCATTGCCCCTGTCTTGATGACGAACGAGATATCTGGCTCTCGATTTTTAGTAAGCGGTGTTGGCACACAAACGATCACCGCCTCCACCTCTTTGATCTGGTTGAAATCCGTGGAGGCGGAGAATTTGCCGGAGCTGATTAGCTCGGCAATGGCCGATGGCTCAATATGGTTTATATAACTCTGCCCGTGATTGAGAAGCTGAACTTTCTCAGCGTCAACGTCTAAGCCCAACACGCTCACACGCGAGCGGGCAAATTGAAGTGACAGCGGCAGACCCACGTAGCCGAGACCAACAACAGCGATTTTCATTGTTCGGTGTTAATGAGGTGCCCCAGCAGCTTGCGCCGCTTTCTTGCCGGATGATGATACCGACGGATAAAAGAAAAACCTGGCATAGATGTAGGCAACGCTCTCGCCTATGACTTCTCGGACGCCGTCGCTATACCGCCACCAGTTTTTTGGGTTATAGTCCGGATTCGAAACTGCGATGATACCGACAGCGACTTTTTTGCCGAAAGCCTCCTGAAATAAAAGTTGTGTTCGTCGCGCATGGCAATCTTCGGTTAAAACATTGAAGCTGTGGATTGCTAAATGGTGGTCGCGAAACCAGTCTCGCAATGCCACCGCTGAGCTGTAGGTTCTGTCCCGCGCAATTACGCGCGACGGGACCATCTGCAACGATTCATCCGGCACTCCCGCTTTTTTCAAAAGGTCTGCGCCGACACTGGCGGACGTATAGAAGTCATTGATGTATCCTCCACGACCTGGTACAGGCCCGCCCGTGGTGAAAACGCGTTGATAGTGGTTACTTTGGAATTCTTTCAGCGCCGCGCCAATCGCATTTTCATGAACCCAACCTTCGACTACGAGGACATTGGCGTTCATCCGATGCGTTACGGCCAGGAATGGATAAGCCTGCCAGACGAACACAAACGGCACAAGTACGACTATCCCGGCAACCAAGGACCAGGCACGCAATGAAAGGGACCAACGTTCCTTTAGCTCGAAAATTCCCCAGAACTTTTTGTGCGAGGAATCAAGGGGGTAGCTCCCTCCTGGGATGGGCTCCCAACTTGCAAGGGAAGGCTTTCCTCGCATCACCTCGTTTCGTGCTTGGGTGCGGTTCCGGTTCACGCTCGCGAAGCAGCCAAGGTTCGATTCTCTAACCGAGACATAGCCTTTTCCCACGCGATTATTAATGATGCCTTAACCTTTGGCAGCTCATGGTATGCTTGCCAGCCAACGCGCCAGCCAAAGCTCTTTGCAATCCAATTGTATTTCCAAGGCAAACGTGGCTCTTCGAATTGGCCACCAAGCTCTGAGATCACTCGTTTTAGCTCTGCCGCAAGATCCAGGCGATACGGATAAAAGTCGGGCAATCTTGTTCGAATATAATTCACGCACACCAGTCGAGTCCTCTCGCTGTCTTCCATCGAGCGGAGATGGCGAATGTGCAACTTCATGGACAGAAACAATGATTCCAGTTTCTTATTCGACCCGCAGATATGCGTTACCGAATTAAATCCAGCAGCACGGTAATAGGACTTGGCATCCGGAACGAACCGGATGGCATCACTGGCCATAATTACCCGACAAAAATATTCGCCATCATTGTTCTTCCAGAGTCTGGGATCCCAGGGCCCCGCGGCTTCCGAAAGCTCCCGGCTGACGAGCCAATTGTCGGTCTGCATTTGCAGATTATTTCCCATCTTCCTCACCATCCACTCCAGCGGCATTAGATCAAACCACAGCAGCGTCGGCGAAAATCGAGCTTTTCTTTTTCGATAAATGAAGTATGCCCAGGCGCCGGACAGAAGGGTCCGCTTGCTTGAGCAATTCTCCAGCGTTCGCACTTGTTTCTCCACTTTGTGCGGATCAAGGAGATCGTCCGCGTCCAGCCACTGAATGTAATCTCCCTGACAGAGAGAAAATGCCGTATTCCTCGCCACCGACGCGCCTTGGTTGGGCTGGTGGGCGACTTGAACGTCTTTTGAGGCAAATTGCTTCGCAATGTGCAGGGTCCGATCAGTAGAACCATCGTCCACAACGATGATCTCTTTCTTCGGCCAGGTTTGTTCCAGCGCAGACTTAAGCGTGTCCGCCATCCAGCGTTGGGAATTATACGCAGGAACAAGAATTGATACTAAAGGTTCCATTTTGGTCTATTAATAAGATCTGCCTCAGGATATGTGCAACTCATACGAATCGCGGGCCCGCCTAGCCGCTGATGCCAGGCACGCGCCGGTTCTACATTCTAGCTGAAGGCGAGCGAGGAATTACGG
>DASZFK010000675.1:0-2325 GCA_035939855.1 Candidatus Angelobacter sp. | reverse complement strand
CCGCGCTGGCCACCGAGATTGCAAAATATGCTGCGGTCAAGGACTGCCTGCCAAAGCCATGCACAGTTCTTGTGACAAATTTCCTGCTCCCTGACGGGGACACTTCGCGGTATGGAATTCAGCTGGCTGACCAGCTCTCCCGGGATCTGGCGACCCAGGGGCACAACATTCAGGTAACCGATCGCGGCCTTCTGCAAGACTTGCTGATTAAGGACCGCGTCCCCGGCAAATTCATGGAGGGAACTGGGGCCCGCTTGTTCGCCTTGAAACTCAAGTCAACCTTTTTTGTCGTCGGTGACACCCAGCTGCAGGATGACGGCACAGTGCTACTCTCCGTAACGCTCCTCGACTCGGCTGACAAGGATTGGAGAGGCTACACCGCTGTCGTCAACCTGCCTGCTCCGAAATCCGGCGCGGATCTCGCACCTTCCGAGCCCTTTTCCGATCTTCCCCCCATTGCCACTACTGCTAGCGGTGAAACTGTGATTTTGCACGGCGGCCCGTCGCCAGCCTGTTTCTACATGCCAGGTCCTCCCTATTCCGACGAGGCTCGCAAGTTGAAGGTGAGTGGCTACATCATCACGGAAGCCATTATCAATACCCAGGGAACCCTCGAGAGCTTGCGAATCTCCCGCGGACTACCAGGCGGCTTGAACGAAACCACTCTCGCTACCATGAGAACGTGGCGGTGCCATCCCGCGCAGTTAGACGGCAAGAACGTTCCCGTCCAGCTCCGCTTCGAACTCAATTTCCGTTTGTATTGAGCGCGCCCCCATCGTTGATACCCGAAGGACTATCGCGTTGCCCAAAATTGGCGCTTCAGCCCTGAGGACTCCGTCATTCTCTGGCGCAATTGACGCCAGACCGCAGCTAGGCTTCGCCGCCTTCGTCGCCCGGCTCGAGCGCGCAATGGTGCCAGGCCTCATCCTCGGCGTGGACGGCGCAAAACCACCGGCCGCAGATTCCGCAGTGGTACGTGGCCGAAGCGTCGCAGGGCTCATCCATCGGCGAGACCGCCTGACAAGACCACTCGAGGTCCCGGGCTTCTGTCTCATTCACTTGTTGCAACATGGTCCCTCCTCGTTCGCGCAGTATACGCCTCTTTCTCGCCGAGGGATCGGGAAGGTCGGAATGTCGGTTAGAGCTTTGCAGATTTCTTCTGGTGATGCCTTAGTGGCAACTCGCTCATCGCTTTCTCCTTGAGGGCCTCGACCTCTTTTTCCTTTGCTAGGTTCGCGCCCCCTCCGGCTCCCTCATAATATGAGCGGTCCTCATTGATTCCGACCAGCTGGAAGACTTGTCCCCCAGGCGCTTGAAAATAGAAATGGGGGAGCGCCATATCAAGCTTCTTGACGCCGAAATCGAGAATCTTCCGAATCGTTTCTTCCACGTCGTCGGATTTGATTTGCAGCCAGACCGATCTTGACGACCGCAGGAATTCGCTCTCATCAGGAACATCCTTATAGCGAAATACGATAAAGAAGTTATCTTCCAGACGAATGGTATCCTTCTCGTTGTCCTCTTTCACGATCTTGCCACTGAGAACATTACAATAAAATTTCCGAATGCGGTCCCGATCTTGTCGCGGGACTGTGGCCGCCGAAGCGTTTCCAATAGTGACCTTTGGCATGACCGCTCCTTTTCTAGCGCTTCAATTGCGCTCCACTCAAATTTAGATAAGTTCCTAAGCCAGAATTAAGTAAAGCTTATCTGGTTTCACCGGGGTGATAGCCAGTTTCGGCAGTTGCCAACGGAATGCTCTTCTCAGGCTTTTCCAGAAAATGTTTAACTATTGGGATCACCCTCTCCTGTTCCGAAAATAGGACGAAGTGGCTGGCGGACGGGATCACGGCGAGCTCGGCGTTGGGGATGCGTTTGACGGTCTCAGCGGCGTGCTCCAGGCGGACAAAATCGTAATCTCCCAGAAGGATGAGAATCGGCGCTTTGATGGAAGCCAACTCTTCGTTCGAAAATCCTTCCCACTGCATGCTTCCAAGCTTGTCAAAAATTTTGCGCCAGTAGTTTGGATCAGGAGCCACTTTCTTGTAGTTTTCTCTCTGAAATTGGATGTTCCTGGAATCAGCGGTTGGCGGGTGCTCATAGTGCGTTGTCTGAGGGTTTAAGGCAATCTGAGGAGGACCAAAGGTTGCTGCGTAGGTCACCACACGACCGACGAGCTCGGGGTAGCGAATTGCGATCATGGCCGCTGCATTGCCGCCGTAACTTTCGCCAAAGAAGTCGGCCTTTGCGATTCCAAGATATTTCAACAAGCCAACCACATCTTTCGCGTATTGCTCGATCGAAAGCGGACGCTCCGGGATATCG
>DASZFK010000674.1:0-3472 GCA_035939855.1 Candidatus Angelobacter sp. | reverse complement strand
AAATCTGCTTGCATACATGCTGGCACATCCACAAAACAAAATTTCGGAAGCGCAGCTCATCAACGAAGCGGAGCGGAGCCGGTTGGTAGTCGAGTGGAACCAATCGCAGCGTGTATATCCGAAACATCTGTGCATCCATGAGCTTTTCGAAGAACAGGCGAAGAAGACGCCGCAAGCTGTTGCGGTAGTTTTTGAGAATCAAAGTTTGACCTATGGCGAACTAAACGCCCGTGCCAACCAACTCGCTCACTTGTTGCAAACTTTAGGCGCAGGTCCGGGAAAGTCTGTCGGACTTTACTTTGAACACTGCCTCGACGAAGTCGTCGCTCTATTGGCAGTACTGAAGGCAGGGGCCGGTTACGTTCCTCTTGATCCGCAGTATCCGGCTCAACGTTTGTCGTTCATGTTAAGTGATGCTCAGGCAGTCGTGGTGCTCACCACTCAGGAATTGAGCGACCGGCTCGCGCCTGGCAATACAAAAGTCATCTGTCTTGATGCCGATTGGATCACGATTTCGCAACAGAGCGACACCGATGTTCCAAGCGAAGTAAAAGTTCACAACATTGCCTATGTCATCTATACCTCCGGCTCCACCGGAGAGCCGAAAGGCGTAGCTATTACGCACCGGTCGCTGGTGAACTATATATGGTGGGCAAAAGATGTCTACCTGCAAAATGAGCGTCTTGGCTTCGCGCTGTATTCATCGTTGGGATTTGATCTGACCGTAACGTCGATCTACACGGCCCTGATCACCGGGAACCAATTGGTTGTGTTCCGCCAGCAGGGGAAAGAGCCACCTCTTGAGGCAATCTTGAACGATGGCCGGGTTGGCATACTGAAATTGACGCCCAGCCACCTCTCCTTAATTAAGGATGCAGACAATCGGCGCAGCAGCGTAAAACGCCTGATTGTCGGTGGCGAAGCTCTCACGGCTAAGCTGTCTCGTGAAGTCCATGAGAGTTTTGGCGAGCGAGTGGAGATTTACAACGAATATGGCCCAACCGAAGCCACTGTGGGTTGCATGATCCATAGGTTCGATCCTGCTGAGGATCGCATCTTCGTCCCCATTGGCATGCCCGCCGCCAATTCGCAGATTTACGTGCTGGATCGTTGGCTCAATCCAGTTGCGGAAAATATGATTGGCGAGATTTATATCTCCGGTGATGGCCTGGCCGAAGGTTACTTGAACCGCCAACAACTTACACAAGAACGCTTCATCTCCAATCCGTTTATCCCTGGCGCCAGAATGTATAAGACGGGCGATCTGGCGAAGTGGCTACCCAATGGAATTCTCGATTACCTGGGCCGTGCCGATGACCAGATCAAATTGCGTGGCTTCCGCATCGAATTGGGGGAGATCGAGGCTGTTCTTCAACAGCACACAACCGTTCACGAAGCGGCAGTCATGCTGCGTGAAGACGCTCCCGGAGACAAGCGCCTGGTTGCCTATGTTGTGGGCGCCGGCGAAATTGCTCTCGACATCGCGGAGCTTCGCCGCACCATGCAGGAAAAACTGCCTGCATTCATGGTGCCCGCAACCTTCATCGAACTCAATGCTCTGCCAAGCACAACCAATGGCAAGGTTGATCGTCGTGCGCTACCCACTCCGGGAACCGATCGCCCGGCTCTGGCGGCAGCCTACGTGGAACCCCAAACAGTGATGGAGCATTCTGTTGCTGCGATTTGGCAAAAGGTGCTCCGTCTGGAAAAAGTGGGGATCTACGACGACTTCTTTGACCTTGGAGGCCAATCACTGCTCGCCATTCAGATCATTCAGAGGATCAACCAAACCTTCGAGATCGATCTGCCGATGCGCACCATATTCACCGAACCGACAATCGCAGGTCTTGCAATCCTGGTAGAAGAAATGGTTCTGGAAAAACTGGAAGCAGAGCCAGAACCGGAGCTTGAAGCCAGTTCCAAAGCTTAATCACTCATTCAAAATCCGCATTCATCAAAATTCAAAAGATCGTAACGCTGGAGAAATCTACACCTATGCCTATTCGAAAAAACAATTCCAACGGTAATTCCCAGCCGTTCGCAAAATTTGAACGGCTGGCCAAGAAGCCGCAGTTAAACATCATCGGCATATCTGCCGGCTACCATGATTCGGCTTGTTGCCTTCTCCAGGATGGAGCGCTGGTTGCCGCCGTTCAGGAAGAACGCTTCACGCGCGTTAAAAATGACAAGTCATTTCCCAAAAAAGCTTTCCGTTATTGCCTGGAAGAGGGGGGGCTGACAATAGCCGATGTCGATTGCATCGCGTATTACGAGGATCCCTGCCTGAAGCTGGGAAGGCAAATCTGGATGGGAATGATTCCCGATCTCCCTCAGGATCGACGCGAAGGCATCTTGGACCGCATGGTGAAGAGCCAGCCGGAGCATGTCATCCGCAGGCTCTTCGGCTACAACGGACCTATCGAGTATGTTGACCACCATCTTTCTCACGCGGCCAGCAGCTTTTTCTTTTCGGGATTCGACGAGGCTGCGATCCTCACCGTTGACGGCGTGGGTGACTGGCCAACCACCAGCTACGGTTGGGGGAAGGGAAGCCAGATCGAACGCTTCGAGCAGGTGGATTTCCCCGATTCGCTGGGATTTTTCTACAGCGCAATCACCGGCTATCTCGGCTTCGAAGTCAATGAGGGTGAATACAAGGTCATGGGCCTGGCTCCTTATGGAGAGCCAATCTATGCCGATCAGATCCGCAATCTGATCGATGTAACCTCTGACGGGCAATACCGGCTCAACATGAAGTACTTTGCTTTTCTGAGCGAAGACTCCATGTACACCCAGGAGTTGAGCGAGCTGCTGGGCGAGCCGCCTCGGGAGCCTGAATCGGAATTGCGGCAATTCCACATGGATGTTGCCAGGAGCGTGCAGTTCGTTCTGGAAGAGATCATGCTGCAGAAGACTCGCTACTTGCACAGCAAGGTTCCCAGTGAAAATCTCTGCATGGCCGGCGGCGTCGCGTTGAACGTAGTTGCCAATGGCCGCTGCCTTCGCGAAGGACCGTTTAAGCGCCTGTTTGTCCAGCCGGCAGCCGGCGATGCAGGCGGATCTGTAGGAGCTGCAGCGATGGCTCACGCTCGCATCACGGGACAGCGGCCGAGCGCCAAGAAGCTGGACCATGTGTATCTTGGCCCTGCTAACAGTTGCGAAGAGGCTTACAACATCCTGAAGAACTCTACTGCCAAGTTTCAGGATTTTCGCGGAAAGCAAGAGGAGCTTATCCGCTACATCGTTGACCGGTTGATTGAAGGCAAAGTGATCGGCTGGCAGCAGGGACGCATGGAGTTCGGGCCGCGGTCGCTCGGGGGCAGATCGATCCTGGCCGACCCGCGCCGTCCGGAAATGCGTGATCGCATCAATGCCCTCGTCAAAATGAGGGAAGCTTTTCGTCCCTTTGCTCCAGCGGTGCTCGAGTCAAAAGCCCACGAACACTTCGACCTTGATCACGCTTCGCCTTTCA
>DASZFK010000673.1:0-3702 GCA_035939855.1 Candidatus Angelobacter sp. | reverse complement strand
TTTGCAGGGGCTCGTCCACTCGATTTTTGCCGCAGGTTCGGGAACCAGTTGAATAGGATGTTCCTTGACTGTCGCCGAAGCCTTGGCAATTTCCAATGCCTGGACTGCCGTTCGCTCGACTGACTCGCGGGAAAGATCGTCGGTGGAGGCGAAACCCCAGGATTCATTCATCAATACGCGGATGCCAATTCCAAGTGACTCGCCACTGCTGGCATGTCCGACTTTGCCGTTCTTGGTGGCCAGGCTGCGCTGGCGGTCATCGACAATTCGTGCATCGGCATACTGCGCGCCGCGTTGGTTGGCGATATTCAATGCCCAATCAGCAATTTGTTTCATACTCATATCAATTGAAGATGATAAATGAAATTGAGCCGCTTTGCGGGCATGACCCTGAGTCATCGAAGGGATGGAGTCCCGCAGTGCGAAATCCTGAGCGAAGGATCTGATGAGTTAGGAGCCAGGTGGCCAAAGAGTTCGCTTGAAAAACCAGTTGAAAGCGGTAAACTCAGGCATGTCGCGCAAGCCCGCCAGAATAAAAACCGTGAACCTGGAAGAAGGCATGCCCACGGTTGAGCAGGCACGGTTGCGGATGAACCATGAACTTCACCAAGCCCGCCTTGAAGGCTGCATTGCAGTCAAACTGATTCATGGATATGGCTCGAGCGGCGTGGGCGGAGCATTGCGGATGGAACTGCAACACGATCTACGTAAGGCAGCCCGAGATGGAGTGATTCGAGCTTTTATTGCGGGGGAAGATTGGCGGGTGGCAGATGAAACTACATGGGACTTGCTGAAGCGATTCCCAGAGTGGAAGAGGGATTTTGACCTGGGAAGAAATAATCTGGGGATTTGCGTGGTGGTTCTGTAAGCCGTCGTGATTTACCGCAGAGTACGCAGAACCAAAAAGCAAACCCACCACGGAGACACGGAGACACGGAGAAAATCAAAGGCAAAGTTTCAACCGCAGAGTACACAACATAGTGGAGCCGCAACCAAAAAGGATCAACCGCGAAGGACGCAAAGGAAAATCAACATCTTAACCGCACATTCGCTTCGCTCAGTGCACAAGGCAAAAACGGCGGCTTGCGCCGCCGTTGCTAAGTACTAATGGCTAAGAGCTAAAGGCTAGCCGCTATGTCCCTTCCGACCAACTCGCCAAATACTCTTCCTGCTCAGGCGTCAGCCGGTCGATCTTGATGCCCATGGATTCAAGCTTGAGCCGAGCAACTTTCTTGTCGAGATCTTCGGGAACTGAATAGACCTTGCGTTCCAGAGCTTTGTGGTGCTTGACCAGATAGTCGCAGCAGAGGGCTTGGTTGGCGAAGCTCATATCCATCACTGAGGCGGGATGGCCTTCGGCGGCAGCCAAGTTGATGAGCCGTCCTTCGCCCAGAAGATAGAGCTTGCGTCCATCTTTCATGGCATACTCATCGACGAACTCGCGTGTCTGGCGTTTGGACGAAGCCATCCTCTCCAGGGTCGGGATATCGATTTCCACGTTGAAATGGCCGGAGTTGGCTACCACCGCGCCGTTCTTCATGTTTTCGAAGTGCTCGCGTGCGATAACATTTTTGTTGCCGGTAACGGTAACGAAGATATCCCCGATCTTGGCCGCTTCGTTCATCGACATTACACGGTATCCATCCATGACTGCTTCGATGGCCTTAGTGGGTTCGACCTCGGTAACGATTACATCTGCGCCCATGCCACGGGCACGTGAGGCCAAGCCGCGTCCACACCATCCATAGCCCGCAATCACAAACTTTGAGCCGGCAATAAGCGCGTTGGTGCAGCGAATTACGCCGTCCATGGTGGATTGGCCGGTGCCGTAACGATTGTCGAACATGTGTTTGGTAAGAGCATCGTTTACGGCGATGATGGGATAGCGCAAGGCGCCATCCTTGGCCATGGCCCGCAGGCGAATCACGCCCGTCGTTGTCTCTTCGGTTCCGGCAATAATGCCATCGACAACGTCTTGCCGTTTCGTAAGCGCAGTGCTGACGAGATCAGCGCCGTCGTCCATGGTGATGTGAGGTTTGTGGTCCAGCGCGGAAAGGATGTGCTTGTAGTAGCTGTCGTTGTCTTCTCCTTTGATCGCGTGCACCGAGACGTTGTAATCGCGCACCAGAGAAGCAGCTACATCATCCTGGGTTGATAAGGGATTGGAAGCGCAAAGAACTACCTCGGCTCCACCATCGCGCAACGTGATCGCCAGGTTGGCGGTCTCTGTGGTCACATGCAAACAGGCGGAGACGCGGATCCCTTTGAGTGGCTGGTTCTTGATGAATTCTTTGCGAATGGTCTGGAGCACCGGCATGGACTGGTTGGCCCACTCAATGCGGCGCTTGCCCATCTCGGCCAGATCGATACTTTTGATATCAGAAGAAACTTGCGAGATTACGGATGTTGACATAGTGGGTCCCTTATTTGGTTACTCCGCCAGCGCTGACGCGCGATTCAGATTTTCCCAGGCCAAGCTCCCGCAAGCGGGCGGCTTTATCAGTGGCTTCCCAGGTGAAATCGGGGTCTTTGCGCCCAAAGTGTCCGTAGGCCGCAGTCTTCTTGTAAATGGGGCGCCGTAGCTTCAACGATTCGATGATGCCCTTTGGCGTGAGCTGGAAGTTTTGTCGCACCAGCTCTTCCAGTTTGACTTCAGGAATCTTGCCTGTACCGAAAGTTTCCACCAGCACGCTGACTGGCTCGGCAACGCCAATGGCATAAGCAAGCTGCACTTCACAACGGTCAGCCAGTCCCGCTGCGACAATATTTTTGGCGATGTAGCGGCACATGTAGCAAGCTGAACGATCGACCTTGGTCGGATCTTTACCGCTGAAAGCCCCACCGCCATGCCGGCCCATGCCGCCATAAGTATCCACAATGATCTTGCGGCCAGTGAGGCCGCTGTCACCCATAGGACCGCCTACAACAAATCGTCCGGTAGGATTGATGTGGTATTTGGTATCGGCATCGAGCAAGCGGGCAGGGATGGCAGCCTGAATTACGTGCTGTAGGATATCTGCCCTAAGGGTCTTATTGTCGATGGTCTCGGCGTGTTGGGTGGAGATGACAACTGCATCGACGCGCTTGGGTTTGTGGTTGGAATCGTATTCGACTGTCACCTGCGATTTTCCGTCAGGCCGAAGGTAAGGAAGCATGCCTGTCTTGCGTACTTCCGCGAGCCGCATGGTGAGTTTGTGGGCCAATGAAATCGCGGTGGGCATATACTCTTCGTTTTCATTGGTGGCATAGCCAAACATCATTCCCTGGTCGCCTGCCCCGCCGGTATCGACACCCATGGCAATGTCCGGCGACTGCGAATGAATAGAAGAGACCACTGCGCAAGTCTGGGAATCAAAACCGTAGTTTGCATCGGTATAGCCGACCGCCGTGACCGTCCCGCGCACGATGGAAGGAAAATCTACATAAGCTTCGGTCGTGATTTCGCCAGCGATCACCACTAAACCTGTGGTCGTGAGAGTTTCGCAGGCTACCCGGCTGTGGGGGTCTTTTTCAAGACATGCATCTAAAATAGCATCTGAAATCTGGTCGGCAATCTTATCTGGATGACCTTCCGTCACCGATTCCGAAGTGAATAAAAAACGTTCCCGTGAAGCCAATGGAGCTTCCTCCTACTGAAATTTTGTTAAACCGCCTCGGGAGACTCTTAGAGTTACCACGAATAAGGTAAATGAGAATATAGCT
>DASZFK010000672.1:0-4019 GCA_035939855.1 Candidatus Angelobacter sp. | reverse complement strand
ACTAGCGGGCGATGGCACTCAATTGTTCCCACAATTTCATGCCGTCAACCGGGCCGAACCTGGTCCGAGCCGTAGCCGGGTGCGGAGAGGGTACCCGGCTCACGGTTGTCGCCAGAAGGAGAATTCGTGGCCGAACGCGATGATTTATTGGAGCAAGGATTTCGGCTTGCCTATTTCATTTTCCCTGACAGGCCCACCGCTATTTCCATTCTGATCAATGCATTGAACAAGTTGGAGACGCAGCGCGGTCAGGAAAGCAAGAGGAACTACTGGCGCGACAAGTACCTGAAGCGCTGGATAACCCGGGTGAACCGCGATGACAGTGACACGCTGCAGTGGCTCATCTACTTTGAATCCGACTACTACGAGAAGGAGCAGGAACAATCTGGCAAGCATACAGCCAAAGATCTGGTCGTTCGGTACATTAAAAACCTGGTGCGCATGACCACGGCCATGTCTTCTTTCCACGTCAACATCGGTTTACATCGCATCCTACACAACTACAGCACCGCGGAAGTCCAGCGCGCTTATGAGTTCCTGACCGAACGGTATCTGGGTGCGGACGAGTATCGCAGGGCCAAGAGCGTGCTTATGACCAAGCTGGAGGATCGCTTTGGCAAATATCTCCAGCCGGTGAAGACCGCTCATGGAGAAGTACGATTCGAACCTTCCGCGGATCAGAGTCGCTGGGCCAGTCTGGTGGGCGACTGTCTTACGGCGTTTACTCCCTGGAGCACAAGAGGCTGCTGCCTGATCCCAGCGGACTTTGGCCCTGATTCCGGACATCTCTCTCGTTTGTTGTCCGGTGAGGGCCATGAAAATGTTAAGCAGGACAAAATTGAAATCAATCGGTGCCACGCATTAATTGATCCTATTTGTCATGGGCGGCTGATCGAGACCCTCGGTTTTGATCCGCCCGACAAAAAACTGGCTTTACCGAGGTTCCTTATGGACAGCACAGATAAAACTGACACCCAACCTGCGCAGCCATCGCAAACGCCCCGGCTGACAAGAGAAGAACTCACAACCATTCGAGACAGCCTTTCCGCAGAGGCCGCCCTCCGTCAAGGAGCGTCGCCGAGCACCTTGCGGATCCTGGTCGACCACCAAGAACGAGCCTGGATCGATCTGAATCGTGAAAGCCAATTGCGTTTTGAGATTCAGGAAGGCGCAGAACTGATCGAAATCTGGGCCGATGACAAGGGCAAAGAGCTTCTGCTGGCCACCCACCTGATTGGTTATACCGAGGGCCAGGGCATGGCGCCGGTCAATTCCACAATTTCCATCAGGGGCAGGAAAAAGCTGGTCTTGACTATAACTCCAACAAAATCGACACAGGAAGTTCGATCGGCCTCTGTATCGCTGGTCTGTTTTTCCGAGTCGCATTCGCTGGCCTGGGGCAAGAACGGGAAAAACCTGTGGCAATGGTTTGGTCCTGTCCCCAGGTACGCATTGGCTTCGGCAGCTCTGGTCGCCATTGGCTGGCAAGTGGGCATGAGAATGTACGAGCACGAGCTTTCTGCCCAGCGTGCTACCCTCGAGCGTGTCAACCAGGAGCTGGCCCGCGAGCGAGCGGAACGCGCTTCCTTGCCGAAGCACACCGAAAATGTGGCGGCAGTGACGGCGGAGCCGGTCCTCTCCTATACGCTCTTGGGCGATGATTCCATGGTGCGCGGACCAGGAGGTCCGGAGCAAGCCACGGTAGTTGTGCCTGATCATCCGGCGCTGGTCAACCTGAAACTTCCCATCGGCAACGATGCCCATGCATTCTATCGAGCTGTGCTAAAACCGTTTTTGGAAGAGAAGGAAATCTTGAGCGAGAACTTGCTGCGGGCCCAGCCCACCGCAGCTGGTCCGGTTATTCTGTTTTCTGTGCCCTCCATTTTCCTAGCCTACAACCAAGATTACATGGTTGCCTTAAGATACATGACGCCGAAAGGAAGGCTGGAGGAACTGAACACGTTTACTTTTCATGTAAAGAAGAGAAAAGATTAGATATTGCTGTTTCGTCTTCCGATCCCCCCGGAAAACCCCCATTTAGTATTGTGCCGCTGATCATAAGAGTTTTGTTCTTGTTAAGCTGAAAGCTGCGTTCATCCCCCAGGAATTTGGTATTTTGCGTAACCCCGGTAATTGAGTAATTTATGGCATTTGCGGGGACTTCACTGTCCCCCGGGATCGCAATATTTTCACGATTACCAATTGCCCGATTCGTCGCAGGCCTATTCCGAAAATGCCACGCTGGTTTCCGCCCCAGTGATGTAAAAGTAAGAAGAACCTCCTGTTGCGCGGGGAACGTCACAGGGGGAAGAGAAGTCGTGAACAGCGTCCACTTCGCTCAATGGAAGCTTCTGAGTGGCCGTTTCAGACGTTCAGGCGGGCCGGTTCTTGTCCGATAAGGACTGATTCACTTCGAACCGGCCCTTGTTTTATATCCCTCTTCGACCTGGCCTGGCATTGTCCATGCCAAAGGAGTGGACTAGCGCCCTGAAGAATGCTCTCAGGGGGTTGAAGCGATGCTCATCTTGTGCTTTGCGAGTAGCGAACCGGAGGCATGGTCTACCGCAGTCAGAGCGCGCTGATAGGCAATCTGAGATTGCACCAGGGCCAGTTCGGCCGAGGAGAGCTGATTCTGGGCATCCAGCACGAAAAAGATGGTCCCTGCCCCCAACTGGTATTTGCGCTCTTCTGCTCCGAGGGTCTTGGCTGCCAGATCGCGGGAGGTCTGAGCAGCGGTGATAATCAGCTCGGATTGCTCCAGATCGTGCACCGCGTTCTTGACTTCCGTGGCAATGGCCTGTTCCAACGAGCGCATCTTATAAAGATTGTTTTTCTTTGCGACCAATGCAGAACCAAGATCAGCAGCGGCAGCACGGTTGCGAATCGGCAGCCGCAACTGAAGGCTCATGCCATAGGTTGGAAAACTGAATCCTCCAACCTGTGACAGGGAATCCCCAAATCCACCGTTCGATACTACGACCGGACCGGCCGCTGAATTGGCAAATGAGATTCCGCCCAACCCGTTGCTGGTGTAGCTGGCGCTCAAATTCAGGTCGGGTTTCAAGTTGTTGTTGGCCACACGCACATTGGTGTCGTCAATGGCGAGTTGTTGGCGCTGGCCTTCGATCTCCGCGCGGTTCTTCAAGGCCTGATTCAGGATGTCCTGGAGATCAACGATGGCCAGGCTGCCGCTGGATTCGGTGTTTTCTGTCAACTCCAAATCCAGGGCGCCGATGCGAGGATCGAGGTCCGCCCCAATTGTCTGGCGCAAAGCCTCTTCTACGCGCTTGAGGTTGTACTCGACCTGGATCAGGGCAATTTTGCGTTGGGCGACCTGGGACTCCGAGCGGTAGATTTCCAGCGGCGGAAGAGCGCCTAATTCCAGCTCTCGCTTGTTGCGCTTGTAGCTTGCGTCTCCCAGTTCCACCGATTTACGGATGACGTCCAGATTCTTGCGAGCCTCAACCACGTCCCAATATTGGTTGATGGCCCGGGCCACGATGTCACTCACCTGAGCCTGGAATGTGGCCTGCGACTGCCGGATGCCCCGCTGGGCAATGATGATGGGAGCACGGTTGGGAAAGAGTCCGCCTTTGCGCCACAACGGCTGGGCAACCGAAAAAGTCAATCCAGTAAAAAACGAAGGATTCACGATTGAAAAACTGCTGTTGCTGGTAGAACGAGTTGTGGTCAGACCTGCGCCAAATAAGGTACCGGTCTGAAATTCCTCAGTGTAATTTACGTTGGAGGTCTGGCTCAGGCTGCTGAGTGTCGCGGCCCCGGCAAGCGATGAAGCCGAAGGAGACACGGAACGAGTGGGCGCAAAGCCGGCGGAGATTGACGGATCAAAGGTGCCATAGGCCCTTTGCAAGGCGAACCGGGAAAGATCATATTGAATTCGGTCTACATTGATATCGGTATTGTTTTGAAGCGTGAGCAAAATGGCGTCTTCCAGGCTCAGGCGCAACTTGCCATCCTTGACAAAGTCTTCAAGATGCGTGGGGCCCGGGAGTTGGACC
>DASZFK010000671.1:0-14026 GCA_035939855.1 Candidatus Angelobacter sp. | reverse complement strand
TGACGTGCTCTACCGCCCATCCTACGCCGGTAAAACCACCATAGAGTCCGGGAAAACTGAACTGGCTGGCCACTGCCTCGATGGCGCGATTCATCTGTTCAAATGCAGCCTGGCGTGCTCCAGGGAAAAGGCCGCTTTTATCCAAATAGGCCAAAAAAACCGCAACTCCAGCGGAGCCGCTGCCCAGAGAGAAGGACCGTCCCTGAAAATCACTGTCGAGAGTGCCAAGCTGCGCCTCGTCGGGGTTCTGCAAAAGCTCTGCAATCTCGCGCAGCGATTGCAACACGCCTTGGGCCTCATGGTTGCGCAACAAGGGCTGCCAGGGAGACAGCACGGTATTGGAGTGCGATTGCATGTCGAGCCAAACGATTGTATAGCATTTACAATCGTATTATGACCGTAACGAATACAGTTCGCCTTACAGAGCACGTAAAAGCCGCAGGTTGAGCGAGCAAGCTTAGTCCGGCGGTGCTGGACTCGGTGCTTGGGAAATTAGCCCGGCAACAGGATGCGAACGTGCTGGTTGGCTTTGACAAGGCTGACGACGCAGGAGTGTATAAGATTTCCGCCGAGCAGGCTCTGGTGCAGACCATAGATTTCTTTACTCCAGTGGTCGATGATCCTTTTACCTTTGGCCAGATCGCGGCCACCAACTCGCTCAGCGATGTCTATGCCATGGGCGGCAAACCGCTGAGCGCGCTTGCCATGGTCTGTTTTCCAGAAAAGGGCGATACCGCCATTCTCGAACAGATCCTGGCCGGGGGCCTTTCCAAGATGATGGAAGCCCAATGCACCGTGATCGGCGGACACAGCGTGCGCGATCCGGAAATCAAGTTCGGATATGCAGTCACCGGGATGATCCACCCCGATCGCATCTGGACCAACTCATCGGCAGTGGTGCTCGATGCGCTCATCCTGACAAAACCACTCGGTACCGGCGTGATCTCCACGGTCATCAAGCGTGGTGAGGCAAAACCAGCCTGGATCGATGCTGCCACCAAATCAATGACCACGCTCAACGCCCAGGCTGCCCGAATCGCAACCAACGAGCGATTTCACGTCCATTCTGCCACCGACATTACCGGCTTTGGGCTGATCGGCCATGCGCGAGAAATGGCCTTGGGCAGCGGAGTGAGCATACGGCTGAATGCAGGTGCCTTGCCCCTGCTCGAAGGCGCGGTCGAGTGCGTTCAGTCCGGGTTCATTCCTGGTGGATTGAAGGCCAATCGCGAATTCGCAGAATGCATGGTTGGCTACGCAGAAGGTATTCCTGAAGAACTTAGGACGATCATGTACGATCCACAGACCGCAGGCGGGCTGCTGCTCTCAGTAGCACGCGAAGATACAAGCGCGCTGCTGCAATCTCTCCAAGCTGCGGGTGTGCCTGCGGTACAAATTGGAGAGGTCTTGGAGCAGGGGAAACCGCTGATCGAGGTGGTGTAACACGTAGATCTTCAACTATCCCCAGGGGTCTACTTGACCACCTCGTCGTGCAATGAAGACTCGACATTCCTGAGAGATTCATTCAAGCGCGATTTCTGCAGGATTGATTGCACTCTCTCGCGCACGAAATCATTTACTTCCTGGTCAATATCAAATGCCGGAACCTTGCCGGAGTGCAGCCGGGAGCGGGTTTCTTCCAGCTTCTTCATTTCGAATTCTTCAACTTCGGTTTCCATGCGATGGCACAGGATATCGTAGGGACCGCGCCGCGAGAGAAGCTTGGCCAGCGTAGGAGCCATTTCAATCACCAGAAAAAGCAGGACGATGAGAGTGTCTGCCCCAGAAGCCGAAATTGTGTTTTTGCCGCTGGTCAAATTGTGCAAGGCATCCAGGCGGCCAAGCAGGGTATTGGCATTCTTCTTGGCGTTTTCGATGTCCTGGACCTGGTCTTCTTTTTGCTTTTGCAACAGCGCCAATTCCTGTTGATTAGCCTCGATCCGCTGCAAGTTCTGTTTTCTTGTCTGCGCCAGGTCCTGCTCTAGTTGAATGGCCTGCTGATGCTTGATCTGGTAGATGTCGCGTGCACCCCGCAGGCCGCTGCCGCCGCTGCCATCGGCCTCCTGGCGTTCTTCTTTCAAGGCTTCGTCGCGGCGCTGCTCTTTGTCTGCAATCTCCTTTGCCAGTGAGAGGTTCTCCTGCTGTAGTTCGGCAATCCGTGGAAATCTTTCGTTTACTGATTTCTCAGCTTGCCGTCCGGCTTCCACACGTTCCTGCTCCAATTGGTATTCAATTTCATTTTTGAAGAGCCGCAACTCCAGGGGCTTCGAAATGGTAAGGGAAAGAATCGCAGCAATGGCGAGCCGGATGGACGCCGACCCTAGTTGCGCGAACAGGCTGCTGTTCTTATTGATGGTAAGCACGATGAGCCGATCAATGTTGAGGATGAAGAAACCCCACAGCAGCCCCAGCAGCACGCAGATCGTGAGAGATTCAAAGACCAGGTGAAAAGCAAAGGTCGCGGAGATCGCCGCAAAAGCCGCGGTCAGCAATATGGTTGTGCCGATGACCGCGTATTTGGGCGTCTCCGTCGCACACTCCGGACGGGCAAGGATCCCCGGCTTTGCGCCCGCACAAAACCAGAGAAACCGTGTAAAGGATTGGTCCGATTGAGCCATAAAGACGATGGTGAGGCGAGCCTGTGCTTACATACTCTCTCTAATCAACGAATACGCAGATGCAAGCATGAAAGTTCAATCATGCTTGCGCCCTGTTTAGATACAACGTACTTTCGTCTTAATGGTTAACAGAAATCTCGGGTGATCCCTGCATTTGCCTTAGCCGGCGTTCAAGAAAGCGGCGCTCGCTGTCATTGGTAACGAGTTCAAGCGCGCGCCTGTAGCTCGCGGCTGCTTCCTGGGTGGAGCCCAGGCGGCGCAAGAAGTCGGCGCGTACGGCGTGCAGCAGATGGTAAACCTCGAGGTCTCCGGTCGCCAGCGCATCCACGATCGCGAGCGCCGGCTGGAGCCCATGCACCATCGCAAACGCTACAGCGCGATTCAGGGAGACCACTGGAGAAGGCTGTACCCGTTCGAGTTGATCGTAAAGCCGCAAGATCTGTCGCCAATCCGTGTCTTCGGGGCGCGCTGCCTGGCAATGCAGCGCGGCAATGGCTGCCTGCAGCGCAAACGGGCCAGGGCCGCCGCGAAAAGCCTCTTCTATGAACGGCAGGGCTTCGGCAATGAGCGCTTGGTTCCAGCGGGTGCGGTCCTGCTCTTCGAGAAGGATGAGATCACCAGCTTCATCGAGACGGGCCTCTCGGCGTGCATCGTGCAGCAGCATGAGAGCCAGGAGAGCTGATGCTTCCGCCGGAGGCTGGGGAGACATCAATTCGCGGAGCAGTCGGCCGAGACGAATCGCTTCTGCGCAAAGATCAGTTCTTACCAGCCGCCCGCCGCGGGTGGCAACGTAACCTTCATTGAAGACAAGATAGACTACTGTCAGGACGGCATCGAGACGTTCCGCCAGGTCTTTGGTCTCCGGCACAGCATAAGGAATACCAGCTTCACGAATCTTGCGCTTTGCACGGACCAGCCTCTGCGCCATGGTCGGTGTTGGCACGAGATAGGCTCGGGCAATCTCGTCGGTCTCCAGCCCGCACAAGGTGCGCAGGGTAAGCGCTACCTGGGCATCCAGGGCCAGAGCGGGGTGGCAGCAGGTGAAAATCAGCCGCAGGCGATCATCGGGAATCTCCTCGAAGTCGTAGTTCGGCTCAATGGCCGTGGGGACGAGGCCGCTGGAGACAAGGGATTCAAGCTTTTCCTGGGAACGGGTCCGGTAGCGGATGCGGTCAATGGCTTTATGGCGAGCGGTTTGGATGATCCAGGCCCGGGGAAGCTCGGGAATCCCGGACGTGCGCCATTGTTCTACGGCGGCGGCAAAGGCCTCTTGGGCACACTCTTCGGCCAGGTCGAAATCGCCCACCAGGCCGATCAGCGTAGCGACAATCCGGCCCCATTCCGATCGATAGACTTCTTCGACCGCCGCAGCGGCGTCGGGAGACATAACTGAATTGTAAAAAGTTTTTCTACAAACTGTCGATTTGACGGACCGCCACTCGACTTACTGACGGAGGAATGAATGAAATACATGCTGCTGATCTACGGTGACGAGCAGGTCTGGACCGATGCGGAGCGCGAACAATGCTACCAGGACTCCACGCAGCTCACGCACGAATTGAAGGCCCGGGGACAGTACTTGGGCGCCTCGCCTCTCCAGTCTGTATCGACAGCCACCAGCGTGCAGGTACGCAGCGGCAAGCGGCTCATCACCGATGGCCCGTTCGCTGAGACGCGGGAGCAACTCGGCGGCTACTTCATGGTCGAGGCCAAAAACCTGGACGAAGCCATCGAAATCGCCGCGCGAATCCCGGGTGCGCAAAAAGGTACGGTGGAAATTCGTCCGGTGGTCGAGCTTCCAAACCTGCCAGAACCAAATTAATTCATCATAAAAAATCAGAAAGGAATTATTACCATGCGATTCATCGTCTTTGTTAAAGCTACAAAAGACAGCGAGGCGGGAGTGATGCCAAGCCAGGAACTCTTGACTGCAATGGGAAAGTACAATGAGGAATTAATCAAAGCCGGTGTGATGCTCGCCGGGGAAGGCCTGCACCCCAGCTCGAAAGGCGTTCGCATCAGGTATTCGGGCGACAAACGAACCGTCATCGACGGCCCCTTTGCCGAAACGAAAGAACTAGTTGCAGGATTCTGGATCTTTCAGGTGAAATCAAAGCAGGAAGCCATCGATTGGCTCAAGCGGGCCCCGTTTGATAGAGAAACTGAGATCGAAATCCGCCAGATCTTTGAAGCTGAAGATTTCGGTCCAGCGCTCACGCCCGAGTTGCGGGAACAAGAGCAGAGACTGCGTGAGATGAGTCAGTCGCGGAAATAATTGTTGGACAAAAGCAGTGCAACAAATCAAGTCATTGCTTTTCAAATTTTGGCAATGAAGCCTGCACTGAGGCGCGCCGAAGTGGCGATTTTGGCAATCCACATAAGGAGTCAGGAGATGAGCAGGGTAAGACTACTGGTTGGCACTCGGAAAGGGGCATTTATTTTGACCTCCGACGGCAAGAGGGAGAAGTGGGAAATCAGCGGCCCTCATTTTGCCGGATGGGAGATGTACCACTTGAAAGGATCGCCCGTCGATCCGAATCGACTCTATGCGTCGCAATCCACTGGCTGGCACGGACAGACGATGCAGCGGTCAAACGATGGCGGCCAAACCTGGGAGATCATAGATAACAAGTTCGTCTACGACGGAGTCCCGGGCACACACCAATGGTACGACGGCACTCCCCACCCATGGGAGTTCAAGCGGGTGTGGCATCTCGAACCCTCGTTGACTGATCCGGATACCGTTTACGCCGGCGTGGAAGATGCTGCTATATTCCGGTCGACCGACGGAGGAAAAAGCTGGCACGAACTCTCCGGACTGCGCGGTCATGGCACAGGACCTCGTTGGCAGCCGGGCGCCGGCGGCTTATGCCTGCATACCATCCTGATTGATCCCAGTAACCATAACCGCATCTACATCGCCATCTCGGCGGCTGGGGCTTTCCGCAGCGACGATGCCGGCAAATCATGGCAGCCGATCAATCGGGGGCTGTATTCAAAATACATTCCTGAGCCAACTGCCGAGGTTGGACACTGTGTGCACCGCATCGCCCTGCATCCATCGCGGCCCAACACCTTATTCATGCAGAAACACTGGGATGTGATGCGCAGCGACAATGGCGGCGATTCCTGGGAAAAGATCAGTGGAGATCTGCCTACGGATTTCGGATTCGTAATCGACGTCCATGCCCATGAGCCGGAAACCATCTATGTGGTTCCGATCAAGAGCGATGCGGAGCATTTTCCGCTGGATGGAAAGTTGCGTGTCTACCGCAGCCGTACAGGCGGAAACGAGTGGGAGGCGCTCACCAACGGCCTGCCGCAAAGCAATTGCTACGTAAACGTTCTAAGAGAAGCGATGGATGTCGATGCACTCGATCCGTGCGGCATTTACTTCGGCACCACCGGTGGCCAGGTGTACGGATCGTCGAATGCTGGTGACAGTTGGAAAGCCATTGCCCGAGATTTTCCAGCAGTTCTTTCGGTGGAGGTCCAGTCGCTGCCATGATTCGCGTCGTGCTTCCACCCCACCTGCGGACAATGGCCAAGGTTGGCTGGGAGGTGGAGATCGAGGTGAAAGGGCCGGTGACACAGCGTTCGGTCCTCGACGCTCTCGAAGCACGATACCCGATGCTGGCCGGGACCATCCGCGATCACGTTACCAGGCAGCGCCGGCCGTTTTTACGGTTTTTTGCCTGCGAAGAGGACCTCTCGCATGAGCCGCCCGATGCGCCATTGCCGGATGCAGTCGCTTCAGGAGCCGAGCCTCTTCTGATCGTCGGCGCGATTGCGGGCGGTATTGGTTCCGTTTCCAATGAAACGGAACCACTGGCAGTATGAGCGTCTAGCGATTCGCTTGGGAATCGCGTGCCTTTAAGCCTGTCCTGAGGCAAGCTTACGCAACCGAAGGATCATCGCGATAAGCGATGAACAGTAACTTTTCAAAGAATTATTCTTTCGAATTCACTAAGGAGACGACAAATGCAATTAAATCCCTATCTCACTTTTGATGGCCGTTGCGAGGAAGCGTTCAAATTCTATGCCAAGTCCCTGGGCGGAAAAATAGAAGCCCTGATGCCTCACGCAGGTACACCGGCCGAGCAACACACACCACCCGAGTGGCGCAACAAGATTATGCACGCTCGCATGACGATCGACGGCCAGGTCTTGATGGCTTCCGATGCGCCTCCCGGCCACTACCAACCACCAAAAGGCATTTCGATATCGCTTCAGATCAAAGAGGTGAAAGAGGCCGAGCGCGCCTTCAACGCCCTGGCGGAAAACGGAACGATCCAGATGCCCATCCAGGAAACCTTCTGGGCGCAACGGTTCGGAATGGTTACCGATCAATTCGGAATACCGTGGATGATCAACTGCGAGAAGGCGGCATGATATGCATCAATGGACTAAGGCAGGCCTCCGAACAAGGATCAAAGATGACAGAGAACAATCGTCATCCCGAGTTCTACCCGCGCGGCAGCGCGGGTAGAGCGAGGGACCTTGTGTCGGTTAGCTCGATTGAGGTTGCTACACTGAAAGCTTTGATCAGGTTTGCCTTCGTGTTCCTTCGTGTCCTCTGTGGTTGAGCTTTGTTTTTGCAGTCGTCGCCTTGCACGGATCAAGCAACTTCTCTGATTTCTTCCATCTCCATTTCATCTTTTTTGCCAATGAGTTCAATGGCAAGTGGAATCGTTGTCAGTCCTCCGACCAGCGCGAGCGTCAATCCAGCAGCTTTCCGCTGGTCGTCATTTAATCGTCCTGACATTAACAGGCCGATACCCATGCCCAGCGCAACACGGGTTCCCGCAATCAATATGATCTCCGCCAGTGTAAGTTTCCGTTCCATGAGATTTGCTCCTTCCACATGAACGTAGACTTAATGGGATGCGCCTCAAGCCCTTGGAGATCACCGAGCATCAGATTCCAACTGGTACCATTAACGACACGAGAGGTGCTTTATGTTGAAAGGATTCAAGCAGTTTCTTCTTCGCGGAAATGTCGTTGATCTTTCAGTTGCAGTCGTCATCGGTGGGGCATTCGGCGTAGTGGTAACAGCGCTCGTGAAAGATTTGCTGACGCCACTGATTGCCGCCATTGCGGGCAAGCCCGACTTTTCGGCATTTTATTTTGATGTCAACGGAGCCAGGTTTCTTTACGGCGATTTCATCAATGCGGTCATATCGTTCTTGTTGATTGCCTCAGCCGTCTTCTTTTTTGTCGTCGTGCCGATGAACGCCATCGCCGCTCGCAGAAGGCGGGGTGAAGCGCCACCAGACCCCACAACCAAGAAATGCCCAGAGTGTCTCAGTGAGATTCCGATTGCAGCGCGCCGTTGTGCATTTTGCACTTCAGCAGTTGCTGCATAAAACGTTTGTGTATCGCTCAAGAAGGAAGCCAAAAATCTTAACTAGTTTAAGAATCAATTGGTTGGTGTTGGATCCCAAGATTCTGTAAACCTGAGGAATCCTAATTTCATCCAATATTCTGATTTACTGATTATCGAATTATGCGATAATCTGAGAAATGAATTAGGAGAATCCCAATGTCTTTGACCGAGCCAAAAGTCCGGCTTCGCAAGTTCATACGCTTTCGGGAGCGCAATCAGATCACTTTGCCGAACGAGATTATTTCGGGAATGGCAATCGGGACCGGCGATTTTCTCGAGATTAGCCTCATGGAGGACGGCTCAATTCGCCTCAAGCCGACACTCCTTGTTACTTCTGTGAACTCCCCTGAAGCGCAGCATCAGGAAGCTTTGGCAGATGAGGACATTGAAAGCAAGAACTACAAAACCTTTCATGATGCACATGAAGTGATGGATGATTTAAATGAGAGGCGCTCTCGAAAGCGCAAGGCTCCTGCTGCAGTTGCGGTTACTCCCGCCGCAGCTTCAGTCAATAAATAGATTTTTTTAGCTCTCTTTTTTCCCGAGAACCGTATAATTCTTGCCAAATTTGTCGCTTCGAGGCGGAGGGTTATACGAAGGTTCCGATCGAACTGCATCCTACAGCGCGATTCTACCAACATGTTGACGTTCTCTTGGATGCCCTGAGCGATGAGGGCTTTGAATCGGATCTCGCCAATGCCCTCAAGACGATTCAAAAATCGGACTTCGATACTGAATTCAATCCGCACGGAAAATCAGGACACGATTTCTCTTTTCCGATCAATGCTGAATTTCTGCTGGTGTTTCGACGAGAAACCGACCGAGATGCCCAAGGCAAGCCACTGCTAGTGCATCTTTATCTGAAAACAATTGAGCGCACTTAGCGGATCTTCCCGATGAGGTCTAGAACAAACCCTGCCGTGATCAATGCCAATGCTATCCAGTTCCATGCAATAGTACGCGCCGCAAACCAAAGGCGCAGGGCCTTCTCAGAGTTTAATGGATTGCCTTTGCCATCCTTGAGTATGTCGCCTGCCCCTACTCGGTCCAATATCTCGCGAAGCCTGGAGGCACCTTCCTCCGCTCGGACAGTATGTCGGATTCGCAATGCATCAACCAGGAGCCAAAGTCCACCCGCTGTAGTAAAGCAGGCTCCCGCGATCTCAAAGCCATTGCTCATCAGCGGAACCAACTTTGAAAACCTAGTGGACACGAATCAGAATTCAACATGCCACGCCTTCGCGGTGCCATTGCTGGAGGTTGCTTTACGTGGTTCTATGGTGAGCGCGGCTGGATTCGAACCAGCGACCCACGCCTTAAAAGGGCGTTGCTCTACCAACTGAGCTACGCGCCCACACTCTTATAAATCTAACACATTCCAGAAACGTCATCTGCGGTTCACAGGTAGCCCACGCTGTAATTCATTGAGGGTGGCTTGATCTCACAAATGCTTCGCCAAAAACTTTACGATGTGGTAGCCGTCCATGAACTTGAACGGTGTTTCGCCAGTCGTGTAGTGGCCACAGGGTAGGACCACAGTTTTCAGATCGGCGCCGCGACTCCTGAACTCGGCGTCGGTTGCACGGGAAAACTCCGGCAGGAACGTAAGATCGTATTTCGCGTAAACCATCAGCGATTTTTTTGGAAAGCGCATGAACTTATCGAAATAGGCGATGGGACTTATGCACAGCCACGCATCACGCAGGCGATCCTGGGTGAGGCCATCATTTTCCAGGCCTTCGCGCACGTGACGGGTTGATTGTCCGGTCCACACCACATCTGCAACATGCGTGGAAGCATGATTAAACAGATTGATTTTCAGCCGCGGCTCGTGGGCGCTGGCAAGGAATGCGTAGCACGAGCCCAGGCTGGTCCCCAGGATTCCCACATGATCTTTGCCCTGTTGGTAAAGCCAGTCAATGCAGGAGCGAATATCAATGACTGCCTGGCGGGCGGCATCGATGGTCCGGCAAATGTTGGAGGAAACGGCAAAGTCGCAGCGCACGGTTTCCGCAGGACGGCGAATGTCGTGATACGGCATGGACAGCCGCAGCATCGAAATGCCGAAGCGATTGAGGATCGGTCCCAGGGCATTGTAGGCAATGCCGTTGGCGTTCCAGTGAGGCAGCACGATCACTGCGCGATTGCCTTTGGCTTCAAACCATCGGGCATTGACCAGATTATTCTCGGGATGAGGAGTGTGAATCGGCGAAGTAAAGCGCAAGAAGATGCCCTCGCCTTTCGGCGCTTTACCGTTTCCATTGCTGCCGGTGGCGAAAAGTTCAATCTTGCGGGTCTCGAAGCGGAAATCAGAAGGAGTTCGATAGGAAAAAAAATCGTCGCTGCCGGCTACGATCTCGTGGCTCAGTTGGCGAAGAAAGCCTTCAAATCCATGTTCCGATTTGGGAAAATTGCCGTTCACCAACGGCCATTGCCTGGCCCACTCCGAGCCCCACTCCAAGGGACGTACGACGCGGTTCGTGTCCCGGGTGGTGAGCCGCGTCTCCCACGCATACATCCATTTTTTATAAGCAGTCAGCAATTAGCACTCAGCATTCAGCCCGCAACCATCTTGGGCTAAAGAAATACATTGTCTTGGGCACAGTTAGCGTGCGCACAAGCATGGGTTCAGCATAAAGGGGAACCGATTAAGCCGACAATGCCAATGCGCGGAATGGTCCTGATTCGCGTTCATTCGCGTGAATTCGTGGCTAAACGGTTTTGATTTGCTGAAGTGGATGATCCTTTGAAGTGAGCAAAACGAGCGATGAGAAATGCAACCATGCCCACAAAAATGTCTTCCTTTAGCCCAAGATGTCCGCGGGCTGAATGCCGACTGCTGACTGCTGAGTGCTCCTCACTCCACATACTTCCGAAAAACCCGGCTGGAAATGTTACAAAGCACTTCTTGAGGAATGGTCCCGGCGATTCCGGCATGTTCCCAGGCTGTAATCTTCCGCTTCTCGGTTTCTCCGATGATGATGACCTCGTCTCCCACTTCCACGCCGGGAATTCCGGTGACATCCACCGTCGTTACGTCCATGCCGATATTTCCAATAATGGCTGCGTAATCGTTTTGGATAATGACCCTGCCATGAGAAGAGAGGTGATGATTCAAGCCATCGCCGTAGCCCACGGACAGCACCGCTACCTTCGTCGGAAACTCGGTAACATAACCGCTGCTACCGCCTACAGACAGGCCTGCGGCCACCTCACGGGTCTGAATGATCCTGGTTTTCCAGGCGAGGGCGGGCTTCACCGGCAAATCCAAAGACCAGTCAGCATGTCCGGTTACGATGGAAGAGAATGGCAGGAAGTAACCATATATGGCCAAGCCGGGCCGAACCAAGTTGAACCACGATTGAGGGCGGCTGGCCAGCGCCGAGCTGTTGGCAATATGCCGGAGAGGAGCCTTGATCCCCATCTCTTCAGCCTTTGCGAGGGCCTCTCCAAAAAGCTGGAGTTGGCGCTCTCCGTGAGGGCCATCCACAACTTCAGACGCCGCGAAATGGCTGAAGATTCCTTCAAGAAAGATATGGGGCGCGGACTGAAGGGCCTCCAGAATCGCGGGAAGGCCGGCAATATCAACACCAAGCTGGTTCATGCCGGTGTTGACATTCAAATGAACAGCAATGCGCTCTTTTATTGCCAGCTTTTCAGCCGCGTTCTCCAGCAGTTCAACATGATTCCAATCCCATAGCGCGGGGGTCAGTTGGTATTGAACTATGTCTTCTTCTTCACCGCGTGAGAATCCGCCCATGACCAGAATGCGCGCCGTAACGCCATCTCCACGCAGGGATGCACCTTCTTCCACCGTGCTCACGCCCAGCCACTTCGCTCCTTCTTTCTGCAATGCCAGCGCACACGCGCCCGCCCCATGGCCATAAGCGTCACTCTTAACCACGGCGCACACATCGGCTTCCGGTTGCACATAAGAGAGTATCGTGCGGAAGTTGTGCTGCAAGGCCGTGAGCGAGACTTCAATCCATGAAGGATGTGGATGCATTCCGTGTAATCCTACCAAAAACCAAAATCGACCACGGAGGCGCGGAAACACAGAGAAGGTCAAAACCAAAGTCAACCGCAGAGTACGCTGAGACCGCAGCGGAGCGTCGGGTTGATCTGGTCGATTGAAAATTTGTGAGAAAAGCACGAGTTTCAAAGCCTTTGTGGACACAAGAGGTGAGCGCTAAATTGAGCCTGTATACGCTATAGTTAGTTCCGATGGAGTAAAGATTCTTGATCCCCACCAGATTGGACCAGATTGCCAGGGAGCTTGGCGGAGAACTTCGTGCCCGCCACTCTCAGTTCGAGCTGATCGAGCGCGTCTGCACCGATTCCAGGGTGGCCTCACCCAAAACTCTCTTCGCCGCCTTGAAGGGAGAGCATACCGACGGCCACGAATTTGTTGCCCATGCCTTTCGGAACGGCGCGTCTGCCGCCCTGGTCTCGGCCGCGCGCGTGGGCAACATGAAGTTTGAGTCGCAGTGGCCAGTGATTGTGGCGCCCGATCCTTTGCGCGCACTGCAGCGTTTGGCGAAATGGCACAGGCGTGAATTCATCGGCAAGGTGCTGGCAATTACTGGAAGCAATGGAAAGACCATCGTCAAAGATGTCTTGAAGATGCTCCTCGCAGAGAGACCTGTGCTGGCTTCGCCCGGCAGCTACAACAGCCAACTCGGACTTCCGCTCGCTGTTCTCTCCGCCGAAAAACCAGCGCCGCTCGGCATTCTGGAGGTAGGCGTCTCGGATCCTGGAGAGATGGCCGCCCTTGAGGAGATCGCTGCACCGAATTTCGGGATACTCGTCAATATCGGGATGGCGCATTTTGCCGCTTTTGGCAGCCGTGCTGCCATTGCCCGTGAAAAAATGTCGCTCTTTTCTCACGTCCCTAAAGACGGATGGGTATTGCTTCCGGCCAATGAGCCGACCATCGAAGAGCATGTCGTGCGAATGCGTTGCCCCATCTATGAGGTCGGGGCCGATACACTGGCACACTCGCCCTCGCCACTGGCGCTGACCTCAATTTCAATGAGCGAAGATGGCCAGGTGCTCAAGCTGTCGGCGCTCTTCGAGAACTCGCGCGAAATCCAGGTGAAAACCCGTTCCCCGGAGATCATGACCGACCTGTATTTTGCTGCCGCGGCTGCTTATTTGCTGGGCGTGAGCCTCGATGAAATAGCATCTGGACTGGAAGGCTACGTTCCAACTCCTACGCGGATCGAGTTATGGTCCTCGCCCGAAGGCATTCGAATCATCAACGATGGATACAGTTCCGATCCTATCTCCGTTCGTGCGTCGTTAAGGGCGGCCATGGTGGGGGCCTCGCCCAATGGCCGGAAGATTTTCGCCTTCGCGGGAATGCGTGAACTCGGAGGACAATCGAGAACCGAGCACCACAAGATTGGAACCTATGCGGGCGAGTGTGGGTTCAGCCACGTTTTTCTTGCCGGGAATGGAAACCTCGAAAGCACGGCGGAAGGTTACAAAGCTGCCCGGCCCGAGGGAGAGGTTGTGCTGGTGAGCAACCCCGACCAGCTCAAGGACCAGTTGCTTCCCATTTTGAAACCGGGCGATACCGTCCTTTTCAAAGGGCCGCGCAATGCTGGAATGGTACGGGCCGTCCGCGATCTCTCCGGCTCCATTGCGCAACGCTGCCTGTGGGTAGAACTATCAGCCATCGCCGGCAACCTGGCCAGGCTTCGCCGCCATTGCGGTGGACGAACTCACATCCTCGCCATGCTCAAGGCCCTGGCTTATGGAACCGATCTGGTGCAGATGGCCTTCTGGATTTCACGTCTGGGCATTCATCACATCGGAGTGTCGTCGGCCAACGAAGGAGTGGCGGCCCGCAAAGCCGGCGCAGACCAGGAGATCTATGTCTTTCTCGCCGACCGCGAAGATGTCGATAACCTCATTCGCTACAGGCTTACTCCTGTCATTTATTCCGCTGAACTTGCAGAAGCGATCGCCGCAGCGCTGGCCGGGACTGGTCACACGCTTAACGTGCACCTGAAAGTGG
>DASZFK010000670.1:0-11901 GCA_035939855.1 Candidatus Angelobacter sp. | reverse complement strand
GGCTCGACTTTGTTGTAGCGCAATCCCGGCTTGGGGTCGAGAGTACGGATGAACTCATGGGCCTGCAAAACGGCCTCCATGGGCCGTGCGATCGCCTTGGCGATTTCTTTGTACTGCTTGTTCTGGAGGAAATGGATCTGGCCTTCCATGATCTTGAGCGCGTCTTCGATGACCTGATCGTTTTCCGGATCGTCGGAGCCTTCCAGGTCGCGAGTCTTGATCAGATATTCGAGCTGGGCCAGAAGGCATTCACGCAAATCACGAGCAGCGACTCCAACCGGGTCAAAATGCTGCACCAGCCGAGTCGCAGCGCGCAGGTCTTCACGGGAGAAGTGAATCACCGGAGCCAGACCGTTCCTTTGTTCAGCAGCCGCAATGTCGGCAATGGGAGTATGGGAGACCACGAGTTGCAGGTTGCCGTGCTCCATCGATGAAGCGGAATCGCCGGGATTCTCATCTGAAACACTCGAGTTGCCGTTGGCATTTTCCAGGGCCACACCCAACAACTCATCCTCAGCAGCGGTGAGATATCCTTCTTCATTGAGGTTACCGATGATCAGCTCAGCCGCGGCACGCACAGAGGACGAAATCGAGACGGAGCCAAGTTGCCACAACAGGTGATCGGTCAGCGTAGTCGGTTTGGAGAGAAAGTTTTCAAACGAGGGCCGATCACTCTCCTCCATTTCGCTGGTGCTGCGATAACCCGGATCAAGATAGTCGCGGAAGAATGATCCGAAATCGATTTCCTCAAAAGGATCTTTTTTCTCTTCTGCCGGGGCCGGGGCTTCCACCTCAGGTTGGCGTTCACGGGCGTCGTCGCGATCTCGAGCTTCTTCTTTTCCGGCGACATCGTCGAGCATTGGGACGGAAGGATCGAATTCCTCCAGAACAGGGTTCTCCACCATCTCGGAGTTGATCATCTCCTTGAGTTCGAGCTTGTTGAGCGCCAGGACGCTCACCATCTGCACAAGCCCGGGAGTGAGTATCTGCTTTTGCGATACCCGCAAATTCAATTTGTTCTGAAGTAATACCATCCGCTTGCGTAAATCCCGGTTCTAGCACCCGGAACCCTTTGTCCCAAGAGTACCGTCGTAATTTTTGCAGACCCTTTTCTTGCCGACAATCCTATCAATATTCTAGAAGCAAATTGCCGAAGAAAATCTATGTTCTGTTAATTAATGAAAAATATTTCTCTTGCAATTCGTCGGTAAATCTTTTCTGTTATTGGGTTGCGCTTCGCTCCAATGCAAAAGGCCATCTTCAAATCACTCAATTACCAAATTACGCACTTACCCAATGCTCATGACCAGCCTGCCAACGAGAAGCTCTCGCCTAAGTAGACGCGTTTTACTTCTGGATCGTTGCCGAGTTGTTCCGGGGTGCCGGCACGGAATATCCGTCCTTCATTGATGATGTAAGCACGGTCGGTAACTGAAAGCGTCTCCCGAACGTTGTGATCGGTGACCAGAACGCCGATGCCATTCGCTTTCAGATCGAAGATTATCTTTTGCAGGTCTAAAACGGCAATCGGATCAATCCCCGAAAAAGGCTCATCGAGCAGGATAAATCTTGGGGAGATACAAAGAGCGCGCGCGATCTCCACGCGACGCCGCTCTCCCCCGGAAAGCGCATACCCCATGTTGTGACGGATATGGCCAAGACCTAACTCATCAATGAGATTGTTTTGCCGGCGACGCCGTTCCTGCCAGGATATCGGCTGGACCTCGAGTACCGCCATGATATTTTCTTCCACGGAAAGCTTGCGAAAGACCGAGGGCTCCTGCGGCAGGTAGCTGATACCGTAGTTGCGAGCCCGTAAATACATAGGCACACTGGTGATATCTTCGCCATCGACCAGCACTCGTCCGCTGTCTGCTGGAATCAAGCCAACAGTAATATAAAAGGTTGTGGTTTTGCCGGCGCCGTTCGGCCCCAGGAGCCCAACTACTTCAGACTGGTTGATGTGGAGGCTAACTCCGTTAACAACCCTGCGACCTCGGTACGATTTGGCGATTTCGTCCGTCGCTAGGGTCTGCATTACTTCTTACCCGCGTCTCGAATCCTGGTTTGTATCAGGGTATGCGAAGATTCTTTACTTCCTACAAGCACCCTATCATCGTGAGTAAAGAAAGTCAACGAATCGCCGGTGATTTGGCCTTGTTCGGCATCAAAAATGCTTGGCGATCGGCCTTCCGACGCGGTCAACACGAACTTCTCATCCTGGGCCGTATACACCAATAAATTGCCGGTCGCTTTACGGCCCTGTTGCTGAATTACGATGTCGCCCTGGGCGATGATCCGGTCAAGTTGGCTGGCAGATTGATTGCCGCGCGGCGACAGCAGAACCTGCACGCTGTCCGCACTGGTTGTTGCATCGGCTCCGCGAATCAGCACGTGGCCGTTGAAGACCGCTTTCCTCTCGGCGTCCACGTAGGAAAGCCGATCCGCAGTCACGTTGACCGGCGTAGTTTTCCCATTTTTGTTGGGTTGTACAAAAACCGAACTCACCTGGTTTCCCGGCGACCCCTGCGCTTCAAGACTGCGACGCAGCCGGTCGAAAGAGATCACCGGACCTTCCACGATGTTGAGGCCCTGCCACAATCGGGCCTTGGTGAACTTTGCGACCTCAGTGCTGCGGCTAGCCGTCATGCTCTCGCCGGTAACGTGAATAGGATCGGATGATCCCAGCATGGCTCCGCCAGGCTGCGCTTTAAGATCGACATAAGTTGTCTTGACCGCGCCTTCAGCAGCCGCAACATTTGTTTTGCGATTCAATTGAATATTATTGGCGGTGAGAGATACGCCGGTATCCATGAGCCGGGGCGATCCAATCAATGTGACGGTATCATCCGCCAGGATGTAACGCGCGCGCTCGGCGGTGGCAGAGCGTGTTCCTTCCTGCAGATGGAACTCGCCACTCTGCTCGAGCAAGCTGATTGCGCCTTGAGAATTAAAATCGGCGGTAAGATCGCGGCTGGTAGAAATTCGATCGGGTTGTCCAGGCGTAGAGGTAACGATCCGTGCATTGGAATTACCAGTGACTGAGCTGGGATGATTTTGAGCATTAAATGTTGACTGAAACTGCCCTGCCGTAATTACGTGCTTTAGATTGCCTTGTGTCACTAAAACCTGCGCCGCGCCGGAGGTGACCGCCCGGCCAGGCCGTTTACCATTCTCAACGAAAAGATCCAAACCCTCTGACTGGATCTGCGTGGTTTTTCCTGGGAGACCCTGGGCTAGCTGCACCGCCTCCTCGGCGTGGGCTTTGAGCAATTGGTTATTGGGGCCAAACGTTACCAGTATCCGCCCGGCCTTGCCTTGGGCCGGGGATGCGCCGGGCTGGGAAAAACTCACGCCACCGGAAAGCGTGCCAGAGCGTGCCTGGTTGCGCTCGCCCATAAGGAATTCAGCCTGGGGAGCATTCACATTGAAAGGTTTTTGGCCCGTTTGTTGCGCCTGCACATTTCCCGCAGCCTGGATTCGATCAATGTTATTGTCGTCCCGAAGGAGGACTGTAACGTTGTCGGCCTGGATGGTCCGTGAAGGTTGTTCGATACGGGCCGAGTGCAGCACAGCCTTCCTGGGCTCTTTGGTGATCAGTGCGCTTTGTGCTGTCAGGGTAACGTTGTGCTTGTCGGTGGTTACCAAGCGAACTGCAGATTGAAGCGTAAGCAGGTTGGCGTGCGAGTCGTAGGTTGCTCCCACAGCCGAGCCATTCGCCTGATACGTGTGAAACTCGATCTTCTCTCTGGTTTTGGCAAGGCCGGTATTCCGATTGAATATCAGCCCGCTGGTCTTAAGATGAATTGGATTTTTCAGCTCCGCTGGCGTGGATTGATTGGGCCGCGATGCTCTGTTCGTGGCGTCGGATTCCAAATCGATATCAACATCGCCGTTGGCGACAATGTCGCCGCTCTGAGGATCCCACTGGAAGTCAGACCCATAAATCCGGTCGAAGCGGTCCGATCTCTGGCCATAAATCACGATTTCAACATCATGCAATTCAGCCTTTTGCCCTTCTTTGAATTGCTCGGCCCGCGCAGCATGGATGGTAAACAGCGTGTGCCCATCGGGTGATGATTTCGAAAAAGTAAAACCCTTGATGCTTTGGGAGACCTCCGAGGAAACCTTTCTTTCTATGCGCTTAATCTGCCTTTTTATCCTGTAAGAGCTGTAGAAGTAGAACCCTGCCACCACCAGGAGCGTAATAACAGCCCCACTCGCAAAGAGCTTCCGTAGCAGTTTGGAATTTAACGGCATCTAAATACCATATTAGAGCTTCTGGCTGCCGGCGGATACCTTTTAGCTCTTAGCCTTTTAGCAGTTAGCAAAACTTTACGTATCTCCACGGACGACTCAGCGAAATATATGTCCATATAATAGAGATTGGTTCAGCAAGGAGATGAAAGTGACCTCACCATCGCTCGCGGTTGGACTCCTCTTGGTCGCAACACTGGCATTCAGCCAATCCTCTCATCCGGTCCAAACGAAACAGACACCTATCTACACTTTCGAGGTCGTTCGAGTATTTCCTCACGACAGGACTGCGTACACGCAAGGCCTGGCTTACCGCGACGGCTTTCTCTATGAAGGCACCGGGCTGAATGGACACTCATCACTTCGGAAAGTCCGACTCGAGACTGGCGAGGTTATCCAACGGACCGACCTCACTCCTGAGTTCTTTGGCGAGGGAATTACGCTCTTCAGAAATCTGGTGTTGCAACTTACCTGGAAGTCACAGGTAGGGTTCGTCTATAACGTGAATGATTTTCAAGTGCAGCGCCGCTTCTCGTATCGTGGGGAAGGATGGGGATTGACGACCAATGGGCACGAACTTTTTTTGAGCGATGGAACGTCTGACATTCGTATTCTTGACCCTGCCACGTTCGCAGAGAAACGGCGTCTTCACGTCAGTGATGGCGGCATTCCGATCACTCAACTGAACGAACTGGAGTTTGTGGAAGGCGAGATCTATGCCAACGTGTGGCAGACCAACCGAATTGCCCGCATCTCCCCGCAAAACGGGAAGGTGCTGGCGTGGATTGATCTCACTGGTCTTCTAAGTCCAGTCTATCGGGTGGAACAGGATGCAGTCCTCAACGGCATTGCTTACGATCCCGATCGGAAGCGCTTGTTTGTTACGGGCAAACTCTGGCCCAGCATCTTCGAGATACGGCTTATTCCAAAAGCTCATCCGGCGTGATGTACCGGCACGAAGGTCACCTATGATTTGAAGGTTTTGGGTTGAAATCTGAAGCAAATTGAAAGTACTATCAAGTCATATCTCCCAGCAATTCAGGTGTGCCGTTGGCCGTGGTGTTGAAAACTAACACGCGGCAGGTTGATAGCTTCTTTGGCATCAAGGTATTGAAAGGCAAAGCCCAAAGCTTCCTACAGGTTCATTGGCAGGAGCGGAGTTGGCGCTAACGGTACAAAAGTCAGTACAGGCCTACGCCGCAAAACGGTTATGCTGAAATTTGTTCCGAGTCGCGCCCTTTTGTTTAGGGTTTGATTACCGAGGAGCCAGGGTTTCGCAAGGAGGGATATGACGGTCTCCAGAAGGAGAAAGCATCCACGCTATCCGTGCAGCGGAGGAGTGGAGTTGCGCCGTCAAGAAGGCGGACAACCCATCTGGGCCAACCTAAGCGATGTGAGCCTCACGGGATGCTACGTGGAATCGACCTCTACCCTGGCTGATGGAACCATGGTGACGTTTCATCTCCGAACCCACGACTTGGATGTCAAGGGCAGGGCTGTGGTGAAAGCATCACACCACGCAGTCGGCATGGGAGTCGCTTTTCTCCATCTTGGAAAAGAAGACCAGAAGAACCTGGAATTTCTGATCGGGATCCTGGCCGGTTCCCAGGAACTACGCCCCGAAGGGGAACGAGATTTTGTTCCAGCCGACCCGCCGCCTCAGCCGTTTCCTCCTGTCACAGTAATGCCCCCGCCAACTCTTGAACAACCGAGCGCCGAGGAAGATTATGAAGGAGCGACGATCCCATCGCAGATCATGCGCATGATTACCGAGTTAAATGAACTGGAGCAGCACCTGGTAAAGGAAAAAGTCGACCCTCGGCTCATCGCCCAGTTCCACGACGCCATGGAACACACTCGCCAAACGGCCTGGACCGTGCAGCAATGGGTGGACTTGCGGGATGCGGATGGAGATCCTTTTGAAGTGTTGCCACAGCTTGAAGCAGAGCGGATGCATCTGCTGATGAAGCTATCGAGAAATGTGGTTGCAGATATCGATTCCACCAGTATCAATGAGTTCACAGAGGGTCTGCCGGAATTGCATCAGGCGATCCAGCAACTTTATAAAAGCCTTTCCAAGATATTTTCCCAAGACTCTGAAGAAGATGGGGACAGGGGACTGCGAAGGTCATTTGGGGCGAAGAAATGAGTGGGCAGTAGCCTAATGGCACTTATCGTCGGATAATCAGTGTACGCCTTCCGATCTTTCCCGAAGAATGAGGTGACTATGGTAACCAGGCCGACGGCCGGAACGAACAGAACTGGAGAAACCCAGTTGCTGAGTCCTACCTATAAATATATTCAATTTAATACTGCCAGCTTCATCGCCCGGCTTACCCTGAATCATGCGCCACACAATGTCCTGACGGTTCCCATGATGAAGGAGATCGCCGAGGCCATCGAGAGCCTGAATGGCAGGGGAGAGATCAAGGCGATCCTGATACAGTCTTCGCAAGCCGCCTTTTCCGCAGGCATCTCTCTTGAAGACTCCCGGCCCGATAAGGTTTTCCAGACGCTCGATGCCTTTACCCGAGTTTTTCAGGCGATGGTGGATATCTCAAAGCCGGTAATCGTCGTGGTAAACGGCCCCGCGATCGGCGCCGGATCGGAACTCGTGGGCTTTGCGGATGTGGTGCTGGCCACACCTAAGGCCAAGTTTGCGCAGCCCGAAGTCAAGCTGGGCGTGTTTCCCCCGTTCGCAGCAGTCATGCTTCCAGCATTGATCGGCCCGAAGAAAACCTACGAGCTGATTCTTACCGGAGAGGCCCTGTCCGCTGAGGAAGCCCTGAAGTTTGGCTTTGTAAACAAAGTAGTTCCCGAAGCTGAGCTGAACAAACAAGTGGAAACATTGCTGGCGCGCATTTCTGAGTTTAGCGCCCCCGTGCTGGAAGTCACCAAGCGAGTGATTGCAGGTTCGCAAGGCCTGCCGCTCAAAGATGCCATGAAACAGTCGCAGGATCTTTATCTAAACGAACTGATGAACCTGGAAGATGTCCAGGAAGGCCTGCGGGCGGTGATCGAAAAACGCAAGCCGGTGTGGAAGAACAAGTGATCGAACCCACAGCTTCAATCAGCTTGCCTGGCGCGTAATCCTGTGGTGGATGGCTCGATAAATCTCGGGTGGCACGACCATGCGTCCGAGCAAGTCGATTTTGCTGGGATAAGGCCGGTGTTCCACGATGCGTTCGACCATCGCAAAATCCAATCCTAGTGAATTAACCAACTCTTCTGTCGTGGCCTTGTTGATATCTAAAAGCTCTCTGCCAGCCAGCCTTCCCTGGCGATAACGCACAATCCCAATGCCTGCAACGATTCCCAGGCCCACTGCACCTACCCATGCCAGCACTCTCATTGATAAGCTCCACAAAAAATTGTCACTGTGTAGTTAGAGTGCAGGAAACAATTCCGGGTTGACGGGATTGCCCGAAAAGACTTTAAGAAGGTCTCTCTTTGCGTTCTTTCTCCCGCTGCTCTGCTTGGTTCCGGAGCGCGCGGCCTTTATCAGGAGTTGAGTCTTTTACTTCTCCGTATATCGCTCTTCCTTCGTGATCCGCAGGCAGATACTCGGTAATCGGAAGTCCCTGCTCGTTCACGAAAAGCAGGCAGTGGCAATACTTGTAAATCTGCATGTCATCGCAGGCGCAAATCCAGGTCCGGTGCTTGATTTCTTCCTGTTTGTTGGGATAGAACCGGCAGGGGCAAAGAGGCTTGCCGAGAGTATCGATGTGGTGGGCCAATCCCAAAACCACAGCTTCGGTAACTCCCGAATCAGGATGGGTCTTGGTGCCTGATTTCTCACAATATTTTTCGACGAACTTTTTTATCCGTCGAATGCTTTCTTCGGTGGGCTGGCTCATAGATGAGATTTCCTCAACAAGTATAGACAAAGTATCGGGGAGAATTGTCAATATTAACAAGACACCAATTAACTAAACAGGAGTTGCCGGTCGCGCCGATTTATGTCACTTGATTTAGGCATGTGTGAGATATAATCCGCCAACGCCTTAACCGGCATACATCTGCAGATAAAGAGTTGCTCTCATGGCCAGTCCGAGTCTCGAACCCAGTGAACAGCTATGGAATGCTTCTTTTGACACCTACTATGATGCGTTCTTTGAGGAGATGGTAGCGGACGCACTTGTCGCCAGATGGGGGAGATTCGACGATTTCACAAAGGTCATCGTTGCTGTGACCGCTGCTGGTTCGGCCATTTCCGGCTGGACACTGTGGGGTCGACCAGGATGGAAGATCATCTGGCTAATGTGTTCCGGTATCGCCGCCTTTGTGTCCATCACAAACACAGCGCTAGGCGTGCAGGAGAGAATCAAGGCCCATTCTGATGATAAGAGGAGGTTTGTGCAATTACGAACCAACCTGGAAACGTTTCGTTACAGGTTGCAAGCGGAGCAATTTAATAGTGACAAATTCAATCGTGAATTTCTGGACTTTCGCAAGACGTACACCGACAACATCAGCCTGCTGAAAAATGACACATTTCGCACGAGACGATTTAAAATAAAAGTGCAAACGCAACTCAACGAAAAACTCGCTGACCAAATTGAATAACGAGGAGCATATATGGCGATAAGGAAAGTTATTGAGAGCGGCCCACCGCTGCCGCGACCGAGACCAAAACCAATTCAAAAATCAACACAAGGGTCGGCTGGCGCTAAAAAAGCTTAGTGGAGGAAATCCGTCTATCTTCCTCTTTGACGGAACTCTTCCTATAGACCACCCGAATTCCTTCGCGCCAACGTTCATCCAGGCCAAGCAAAGTCCACTCAATCGCCGGTGAAAAATATTTGAGGATTGTGTCCACTGCCGGATGCACTCGCAGCGAAGGCGAAACCAGAAATAATAATGGCGACTGCTGCGAGAGTGACACGCCCTGGAAGTAGCCGTATTTCTGGAATTCCTGTCGCTGCTGATGCCAGTGGACGCGGGCCCAATAATCAAGACCTTGTAATGGCAGGTGAATGTCCTCATCGGCTTTTAGTTCCAGTACGGCCAACCGGCCATCGCGGGTGCAGGTGAGCACGTCGATCATGGACCTGTCGGAGGAAGAAAACGCCGGTACTTGAGAATAGGCAAGTTTGGAATCAAGCTGCGAATCCAGAGCCGAAATGTTTTTCAAAACCAGCGATTCCAGCCACCGCTCGGGATACGCGCGATAGATGGGATCACGTTTATCTCCACGACTGCTGCGGGTCTCAATCAATTGCCTTACGAAAGTGCGAAAATCATCCTCCTGTTCCGGTCTCAACACCTGTTGTACGCCGGAGATGCCAAATACAATTTCTTCTTCCACGTTGAAAGATTTCGCTTGATGAACCAGCCGTGCGCGGACAAACTCAAGTCCGTGAAGCCGGAACGAAATCTCAACCGGGGAGAGCGTCGCAATTTTTGCCTTCGGCGCCAGTTCTTTGATTTTCGCAATGATCTTTTGAAACCGCGTGTGAGTCTCGCTTGCGTCCGGACAATGTGCCAAATGGCTTTCCAGATTCGCTAAATCACCGAGACTCTTCTCGATGACGCATTCGTCTCGTTCATCCACTTCAAACAAGCGGAAGGTCGCAGTCTTCTGGTTAAGGTGGGCCATGCGGACTTGCAACGTGCTCGACTTCCTGGAAGGAACGTACAATCGCAATCCTTCTACCAGGGAGCGCCTGCCCTCACGTTCGCGGCAGCTTTCCAGCCATAGAAGCCCAAAGGTTAGTGCGGCGTCCACCGAAGCCTGCGATTCCTCGGGGTTCACGCCCAGCACTGCAACAGCACTCTGCCCTTTGCGCGCCAGGCCGCGCGCATAGACCGGAGAGAAGCTGCGCTCCAGGTCCATGCTGGTGGAAAACGGCTCTGCTGTCCATCCGGAAAGCTCGCGTTCGACAATCTGTTGCAAGTGCCGGGCATATTGATTTCGCGCCGCCTTGCGCGCCGTGGGCGTTCGATATTCCCGGCTGCGGCGAATCTCCATTTGATGAGGACGGGCTTGAGCGAACTTCCGTACCTTCAGGCGCAGGATTCCATTCTTCAATTCCGAGTCGAGCACCTGGCGCACCACGTTTCTTTCTTCCGACCACAAATGGAGCAGGCATTTGCCGTGGTCAGACGAAACTGAATAACGGGCCGATCCCAGGTCGAAGACAATCTGCCCTTCCTCAGCCACAACTCCGCTATGGGATTCGGAAAGAAACTCGTCCAGGCAGCGAGCCAGCAGGTCAGGGGTCATGGAAGCGATTGAAAAATAAAGTCCTTATTGGGGAACCAAAGCCGCTTTGGGCGGAAAATAATATCCTGAGTACATCAATTCCGGCAAATTGTACTTCTTAAAGTAGAATCACTGAATTGCCATTCATGCGACAATAGAAAGTTGCGGTTAGGTTCTTCGGAGGGCCTGGCGCATCCAATAAGAGAGACCATGACTCAGAACCAAAACCTCTTCTTCCAAAAGTTTGGCATTACTCCCAGCGATCTCCAAAAATACCTGAGCGAAGCGCTCTCCGCCGGAGGAGACTACGCTGACCTTTATTTTGAGTATCTTACTTCGACGTCGATCAGCGTTGATGAGTCGATTGTGAAATCCGCCTCCCAGGGAATCTCAGCCGGTTGTGGAGTGCGGGTTCTGGCGGGGGAGCGGACGGGCTATGCCTATACAGATGATCTTTCCCCTGACAAGATTTTGCGCGCGGCGCGGACTGCAGCCCTGATCGCCCGTGGACCTTCGCGCGAGCCGATCCAGGGATTTAAAGACAGCCGGGTCCAGCAACTCTACCAGGTGAATTCGCCCTCAGTGGATGCCGATGTGTCCGCGAAGCTCGATCTGGTAATGCGCGCCGATAAAGCAGCGCGGGCCCATGATCCGCGCATTATGCAGGTACGCGGAGGGTATGCCGACGAGCTGCGCCAGATTCTGGTAGTCGGTTCAGACGGCACATTTGCCACTGATGTTCAACCCCTGGCGCGTCTCAGCGTTATCTGCATTGCCAAATCCAACGAAAATGCCGCACGCGGCCATGCCGGCGGAGGTGGACGGGTTGGCATTGATTATTTTTTGACGGAAAAGACGCCGGAGCATTTCGCCCGGGAGTCGGCCCGGCAGGCAATTATCCAGCTCGATGCGCGCGAAGCGCCTGCGGGTGAGATGGAGGTCGTGCTCGGTCCAGGATGGCCTGGCATCTTGTTGCACGAGGCCATTGGCCACGGCCTGGAAGCTGATTTCAATCGCAAGGGCACCTCCGCTTTCAGCGGATTGATTGGCAAGCGGGTGGCTTCGGAAAAATGCACTATCGTGGATAACGGAACTTTGCCCTCACGGCGCGGCTCTATCAACGTGGATGATGAAGGCTCTCCCACACGCGAGACCGTCCTGATCGAGAAGGGCATTCTTAAAGGTTATTTGAGCGACAAACTCTCCTCCAAGCTCACCGGCTCACCCGATACCGGCAACGGACGGCGGGAAAGCTATGAACACATTCCCATGCCCCGCATGACCAATACGTACATGCTCTCGGGAACGGATTCTCCTGACGACATTATTCGTTCGGTGAAACGCGGCATCTATGCCGTGAATTTTGGGGGCGGCCAAGTCGACATTACCAGTGGCAAGTTCGTTTTCTCCACCTCGGAAGCCTACCTGATCGAAGATGG
>DASZFK010000669.1:0-12727 GCA_035939855.1 Candidatus Angelobacter sp. | reverse complement strand
CGTGGGGCGCAATCTCGCGCTCAGCAAACTCCCGCAAGGATTTTTTGAGCTGCAACTGTTCGTCGGTGAACTGGAAATCCAAACTGCCTCCTGAGGGGTTTCTTTGGTCATGCAGGCAAAACACACAATTATATAGTCCCGCTGAGTCCCTTGAGACATAATCTCTTCATGGCAGATTTCATTCAGCATCTTCGTTATGCGTTGCGCACCGCGATTAAGGCTCCGGGACATAGCTGTCTGGTCGTGGTGGCGCTGGCGATTGGAATAGGAGCCAACACGGCGATTTTTTCTCTCGCCAATGCCGCCTTCTTCCGTCCTTTCCCCTATCCTCATGCCGACAGGCTGGCGTTTCTTTGGCAAAGCAACAATCGAACGGGAGAAATTGAGGGCCGCGTTTCCTACCCGAACTTTGCCGACTGGAAAACACAAAACCAAAGCTTTGAAGACATGGCATTTTTCACCAGCGGCAAGTCTGTGTTTTCCGGTGTTGGTGATCCTGAACGAATCAGGGGGTCTCTGGTTTCTGCGAATTTCTTTTCCGTGATGGGTATAGCTCCCTTAAGCGGACGCGGCTTTGCCTCCGACGAACAACGCCCTGGCCACACCAACGTCATTGTGATCAGCTGCCGGCTGTGGCAGACACGGTATGGCGGCGATCCGCACGTCATTGGGCGCACTATAAACTTTGACCAGGACCACGACACGATCATCGGAGTGATGCCTCCGGGATTCAATTTCCCCGGCGACGCCGATACGTGGATGCCCAGGACAGTCGGCGAGTTTATGCAAACGAAGGCGCGCCAGTATCCAAACCTGCAGGTTATTGGCCGGTTGAAACCCGGAGTTAGCTGGAAACAGGCGCAAACGGAGATGGACACCATTGGACAGCGGCTGGCTTTGGAATATCCCGCGATTGATGGAGGCGTGGGGGTGCGCATCGTGCCTTTGCGGAAACAGTTTTCCAGCAATGTGCGCCAGGGCCTGCTCCTGCTATGGGGCGCCATTTCCGCAGTACTGCTGATTGCCTGTCTCAACGCTGCCAACCTGATCGTGGCCCGTTCCACCGGACGCAGCAAAGAAATTGCCATTCGCCTGTCTTTAGGCGCCTCACGCGGCCATGTCGTCAGACAGCTTCTTTACGAAAGCCTGGTGCTGGCAAGCGTAAGCGCCGTCGCAGGACTCCTGCTTGCTTCATGGATTGTGAAGCTTGCCGGACGCCTCAATCCTGACATTGCCAGATTGTCCGGCAGCATCTTCGATCTGCGGGTGCTCGGATACACGCTGGCGCTTACGGCTGTGACAACATTGGTGTGTGGTGTGCTGCCATCGTTTTCATTTTCCCGGATCGATTTGAATGACTCCCTCAAAAACAGCGGTGCTGCCGGAACCATTCCCAGTACACAGGCGCTTCGCAGTGTCCTGATTGTCGCCGAAGTTGCATTGGCCTTTGTACTGCTCGTAGGATCGGGTCTGCTCGTCCGCAGCTTGTGGAAGATATTTAGTGTGAGTCCTGGCTTCGATGGGCAACATGTGCTGACCTTGCACGTTTATTGGCCCAACGCGCCGTTAGACAAAGCTGCGAATCAAAAAAGAAACGCTGTTTTCGGCGACCTGCTCAACCGGCTCCGCGCCTTGCCCGGTGTCACCTCGGTAGGAACAACCTCGAACGTGCTCTTCCCGGATGAGATGTACAAAGTCCCGTTTGTTACCGATAACCAAAGCGCGCAATCGGCCGGCGAAAGGCCTTTCCTGCCACATGGAGGGGCCACTCCAGAATACTTTCGAGCGATGGGCATACCGTTGTTGCGTGGCCGCTTTTTTTTGCAGAAAGATTTAGACGGAGACACGCAAGCGTCTTCTATCGCCGGAGAGCCGGCTGGCCCGGCGGCCATTATCAACGAGACTATGGCGCGGCGATACTGGACAGGAACTGATCCCATTGGTCATAAATTCAAGCTTGATGATCCAAACTTCAAGAGCCCCTGGTTCACGATTGTGGGCGTCGTCGGCGATGTGCGCCAGGAAGGACTGGAGAAATCAGCCCCACTCATGGCTTATCTGCCCATCTCGGGGGATTGGGGCGACGATGTGGTAATTCGGTCCATGAACGATCCACGAAGTTTGACGAACGCGGCCAGAGAGCAGATTCGCGCCATCGACAGGAATCTCGCAGTGGACAATGTGCACACCGTAAGCGAGTTGCTATCGCAGCACGAATTGCAACGGCAATTCAACGCCATGCTGCTGGGTGGATTGGCTGCGATTGCGTTGTTGCTTTCAGCCTTGGGAGTCTATGCGTCCGTGTCGTATTGGGTGAAACAGCGCACCCGGGAGATAGGAATCCGCATGGCCCTGGGAGCGCAACGATCCCATATTTTCGAGATGGTAGTGTGGCGAGGCATGGCGCTCATTTTGATTGGGCTGGGCTTCGGATTAGCAGCAGCTCTAGCCGCCACCCGCTTGATGAGCAGCCTGCTTTACAACATAAGCCCCTCAGATCCTATAACCTTTGGCGTTATAACGCTGTTGCTGGCTGCGGTGGCCCTGGTGGCCTGTTATTCTCCGGCACGGCGGGCAATCAAGATCGATCCTCTCGAAGCGCTGAGATATGAATGAACTAGATGGTTTTCAAGCTGCCCAGGGGCTCTTTCGGGAACGATGTGGACAGGAGTGGACGATATAGACGATATAGACGTCTACCGCAATCCTAACTAAAGTGAGAATGGCCCAGATAATGATTGTAACTTTTTCATGACATTGGCCCTACTACAGAGGATTGATTGTGGCCAAAATGAAGAACAGGCCAAGACCGGCTTGGCCTGTTCCCTTAGAAAGCAAGTTACTTTGCAGCGCAACTGGTGGAGTCGAAAAGTGCCCCATCATCAACGGCTGTGCTGCTCTTGTCATGAGGAACACTGACTTTTACTTCACCCTGGCAACTCAGACCAGAGTCGTTGGTTGCGGTGAACAAAACATGATAGACCCTTCCATTTCCGGTACCGCTACGATCGGCAAGCAATTGAGCAGTCGAGCTATTGATTCCCGAAGCAGCCGGGCAGCCCTGTCCTTGTCCAGGCCCATCGGTCGGCTCGTCCTGTAAGACTCGGTCAATATTAATGGCGATGTTTTGCCCCTGAGGATCGGTTACTCCTAGAACCGAAACTGGGACAAATTTCTTATTGGGCGGGAATATCGTGGTCACGCTCGGCTGAGCCAGGCTGCAATCCGGCGGGAGAGCGGTCACATTTTCCACGGTGCTCTCAACAGTGGCGAAGTTTGATCCGCCGGAAATGCTTCCAGAAATCGTAACGGTGAGAGAGTCCTGGGTGGCGAGTGGAGTGTCCGGAGGGACAGCGAGAAATGCTTTGAAATTTCCGCTTCCATTCGCAGGAACGGTCACGCTGTTCGTGCTCAAACCAGTCAAAAAATTCCGATTATCTTTGGCGTTGATCGTAAATGTGTCCTGTGAGCCGGTGTTGTCGATGCGGAATGTATAAGCGATGGTTTTGCCGGGTGCTATGTTTTCTCCCGGGGGAGGAACCAGCTTCACCGTTTGCGGCTTGAACATTGAGGGAAGCACTCTTTGATATTGCTCCCCAGCCGAATTTGTTCCAGTAATGTACGTAAGGAAGGGAGAGGTAGGAATCGCTACAGTCCCGAAAAATACGGTCGGCAAGTTCGTGTCGGCTGTCGCGGCAAAACTTTGTATAACGGAGCCGGCTTTGGTGCGGAGATCAAAATTGACTGTGGCAGGCGTGTCGCTGAGATCTACTCTCAGATTGTTGTCAACCGCCAAAACCGGAAAACCGGGAATATTATAAAGTCCCTGATGTCCCGAGCGGCCTCTGACCTCAACAAAATGCGCCGATCTCAAGCTGAATGGGCTTACCCCGGAAACGTTCATGGAGAACGTTCCGCTGCCATTGACGGTTATGGTCCAGATCCCTACAGCAGGCGTAGCGATGGTGGAAATTATGCCATTCGACAGGGCAATCAAGTTCAAATCGGGATCAGTGCTAAGGACGGGATTTCCGTTTGGCCTGAAAATAGTAGCCGCATTTGTTCCGCTCACTGAGAAAGTGATCTGTGTAACGCTCGAATCCACGGGAACAGAGAAGCTCTTGGCGGTTCCACTGAGCGTGTCGCCGATAGACAACAACTGGGCGGCATCGTCATGGACGACCGCATTGGCCAGTCGAGCGACTGCCCCGGCCTCGAACCTCTGGAGTGCAAATACCTGTCCCCCGGATACGTCGGCTATTTCTTGATAGCTCGGATCAACGTTGAATGTGGGTGCTCCCGCCAAAACAGCGGCTGCAGACGTAGGTACCGACTGGGTCAGCGAGCCTGGTGCCAGGGATGTTGGCGCGCCAAAGAAAGAACAGTCGCCGAAAGCCATGGGATAGACCTGCACGTTCTTGGTCGCTGCCAACCCTGCAACCGCACCCGCGAGACCGCCGTCTTTGGAACTGGCATCGGTAAACATGAAAACGTCGCCTCCTTTTTCGGAGGCATCCACGGCCATCAGCATCCCGCCATTTTGGAGTTCGGGGCAATCTCCTCCGCCGCTGGCAAAGAGCGAAAACAGTGCGGATTTGAAATCATCCGGATTATCGAATTGTGCCGTTGGACCGTCGACCGGGTCGTTGATTGGAACCAGGATGTAGTTGCTGGGCTCGTCGGGCGTTCCTACGCGGGCATCAACGGCTTGTGCCACTTGGCTCTGTACCTGTCCGATAATGTCACCCATGCTGCCGGTGTCGTCAATCGCAAATGCCAGCGTGGGGCCCACGCCGAACAGCTCCCGTAGCTGCTTATCAGTTATATCTTGCTTAATGTCGCGAATAAACTGCTCGGACGCCAGCGCAGCAACGGTAGCTGCCGCGAGATGCAGATCGGTGTGAGGCGAGGCAATACATAAAAGCGTATCTTTGTTAATTCCGCCATTGGGAGGGATGAATGTGCTGTTGTCAGTGATGCCTCCATGGCTGCATTTGCCCGATAGCAGGCCGAGAAATGGTTTCTTATGGTCTTCACCGCTGTAATAACCGCTCGTTAGCTGCCCAGTGATCAAATTGAATGAGCAATCAAGGCAAACGGAGATCGAGGGTAGACAATTAATGCACGTTTTGTCCGTGGGACCTGCAAACGATAAGGGAGTACCTCTTCCTAAAAAGGGATTTGGTGCGGTATTGCCTAGTTCTATCCAGTTGCTGTGAGAGTAGAAATCCTGGATCGTGTGCAATGCAATGCCTAATACGGTACGAGCAACCTCAGCGTCATCTTTGCTTAATGCCTTTTCCAGAGCGGTCTTCGCATTCGAAAGGCGCGTTTGCGCTTCATCAAAAGATTCACCATCAACGTGCAAAGAGGCCAGATGCTGGTTTTCATCCACGAGGGCATTGCTATCGACAATCTTTTCCAGCGCTTTCTGCATAGAAGGTGATAGCTTGTCTTTTCCAAAGAACTCTTTGGCCAATACTTTAAAGGCAATAGTCGTTATGTCTTCGTGGGTTAGGCCAACTGCCCCTTTCAAACACTTGATGTCACCATTCTTGGGACAGAACGCATTTAAATATGTTGTGCTGAAGCAGACTAAGCTGATGAGTAATAGGCGGTGCATAGTTTTCATGTTCTTGATATTCCTCCTCCAGAATCGGTGCCTGCTTGAAATAGTTCCCCATTTTCGGAACCCATGTATCACAGACAATTCAATGGAATTCCAATCTATATCGCCCAGATGAAAAAATCATGAACGACTCATGAAATAATCCTTATAGGGAGACACTCCAACCGATCATGGTCGTGCGGTTTTTGCCTTAGAGGTTTATTAGCGGGTTTTAATTTTGAAGGTTTCGGCTTGCAGTCATTTCTCAACTGTTGGTGATAAGAGAATTGTTTTTGTGGTCCGCTCCGGCCTGCTTCTCTAATCGCTCCATTTCCAATTGGCTGATCGATTCAATTTCTGAGCGCATGAGCGCAGCCTTTTTTCGGGTTTCGGGCGAGCAGACGGCAAAACTTTCAATTAGATACATCGTATCTTCGCCGTCCAGGGAAAGCATTTTTCTTTGCACAACAGCTTCGCGAACAGGAAGGATCGCCGCCTCGCACTGAGAGGCCAGCGCGAATTGGATTCCAATACGGAGGTCTTTGTCTGTGAGAAGATTGATTAAGCCGGGAATATCTCCCGGAGTAAGCTTCTCGGAAAGGGTTTTCAGTGATTTGTCGTTGTATCCGAAGCCGTGAGCACCCAGATGCCGGCTTTGCAGGATCGTGTGGCGCAGCCTCTGGAGATATTCTGCATCTTTGGGCGGGGACTGTGGCTGTGATGAGAAACCGAAACTTCCGATCAAAAAACCAGCGATCAACCATAAATTCATGACGAGCATTTTAGCTTCGCCTGATGAAGAACGCGAGAATGTCCGTTTCGTAAAGCATTACCCCAGTGCACGTCCTGCCAGTTCCCTTTACAAGGTGAAGATACTTGCTCGCTGAAATGGCTGCTATTTGTCGACTTTGTAATCTTTGATCCATGCAGGCTTAAATTTTGAATCTGCCAGCCATATTACAGGTTCGATCATTGACTGAACTGCCTGACTCAAGTGCTCGAAATCTATATGACCAAGATCATCGCTGGGCTGGTGGTAGTCCTTGTGTAGGCCAAAACTCGAAACAGTGTGTGCAATGATGCCGCGTTTTGCCAAAGCATAGTTATCGGAGCGCCGGAAGAAGTGGCGCTCCGGATGTGGGTCAGCCACCAGTTTTGCTCCATGGCGTGCGAGCTCTGGGCCGAGATTGCTGAGCTCAAAACCTGTAAGCCAAAGTTCATCAGGTTTGACCATCGGATCAGACCGTCCAATCATCTCAAATTCCAGGTTGGCGACAATTTTGTCGAGCGCTACAGGAGGATGTGCAAGGAAATATTGGTTCCCCTGGCCACCAGTCTCTTCGCTTCCGAAGAAAACGAAGATCACGGTCCTCTTAGGATATTGTCCCCGGACCAGGTAACGCGCCAATTCGAGGACAGCAATGCATCCCGAGGCATCATCATCGGCGCCATTGTAGATGCTGTCGCCATTTACGGCTTCGCCGATGCCCAAATGGTCCATGTGGGCGCTCAGCATGATCACCTCGTTCTTCATCGTCGCACTGCGGCCAGGCAAAACTCCGATGACATTGCGTGTCTCCCAACGCTTCGAACTATTGCCGAATTTGTATTCGCCCGATGCATCTTGCACGTAGCTGCCGTTGGTTCCGCCTGGTTCAATGCCCAGTTGGCGCAGCTCAGAACCGAGGTAAACGGCAGTGAGCAACTCGTCGTGGGTGCCGCTTCCCCGACCCTGCAGAGCATCGCTAGCCAGAAATTCCAGTTCGCCACGGATGTGGTTAGCGAGCGCGTCCTGTGCAGCTTTCTGGTCGCCGGCCAAAGAAGCAACAAAGACCATGACCACCGCTACTGTTGTCAGTTTTTTCACAATCCTCCAGACTTAGCAGTATAGAACGGGTAACGAAGGACCGATGGCCACAGTCTTGACCGCTTAGAAATTGTGGTTTTTGCAGAAGTGCTCTGCCCACCTGATATCGTTCTCCAAGCACCTTCCACTATCCCCTGTGCCTGCTTGTAGGCACAAAGCACAAACGCGCGCAGTTCTCGCTCAGTCACGGCACGAGCCAACAATCTCCCTGAATCAGTAATCTTGGCAATTTCCCACTCCTGCTATCATTCTGTTCAAAGGACAATGACCAGTTCTCTTCGTATCAAGGATCCGGTTTTGCGGGGCTACATCTTCCTGCTTTCCACAGTAGTCCTCTTTTTTCTTGCCGGATGTGGAGACAACGCTACCGGGAATAAAGCTGAGTACGCTTATATTTCTTCCCCGGACGCTGTTCTGCGTGACCGCATCGCCACCATCTACAACAAGACCGGCGTTCTTCATAACGGCGAGCGCGTTCAAGTCCTCGAACGCCTGGTGAACCGGCGTTTTGTCAAAGTGAGATCATCGCGCGGGGAGGAGGGTTGGATTCAGGAACGTTTCCTGACCAACCAACTGACCTTTGACCAGTTGCAACGTCTGGCCGAGCAATTCAAGAACCTCCCGGCCCAGGCCATCGCTGTGGCTCGAGCTCAGTCGAACCTTCATGCCATTCCCGGCAGAAAGACCGAGCACCTCTATCAACTGAATGAAAATGATAAGGTCGAAGTCCTCCAGCGTGAGACTGTGGACCGCAATGCTCCTGGAACTCCAATGAAATCCGTGGACAAAGACCAGAAAGACTCTGAGGCCGATTCCGGGAGTGACGAGCCAAGCAATGAGAAACCCAACCAGACTCCTGTTTGGGAAGATTGGTGGCTCATTCGCGATTCGCAAAAGCACGTAGGATGGGTATTGGGGCGCTTGCTCTACGTGGATGTTCCCATCGAGATCGCCCAATATGCCGAAGGGCAACGCATCGTGGCGTTCTTTATTCTCGACGAACCTCTTGACGGCGATAAGAAAGTTCCCGAGTACCTGGTGCTGATGTCGGAGAGCAAAGACGGCCTGCCTTATGATTTCGATAACATCCGCGTATTTACCTGGAACGTGCGCCGCCATCGCTACGAAACGGCTTATCGCGAACACAACCTCGCAGGATTCCTGCCGGCCAAGGTAGGCAGTGAAGATTTTGGTGGTAAAGAGGGAACCCTGCGCACCTTTACCTTACGACTAAAGGATCAAGACGGAAATCTGCATGAGCAAAAATACAAGTTCAATCCTCCCATAGTCCGGCTCGTGCTCTCACCCGGTGAGCAGGCTGCCAAAGTGCACCGCAGGACTCCATCCCGGATCAAACGGCGCCGTTCCCGATAAAATGGCGGGCATCCGGGCGCAAAGATGCAACCTCCAATTTGGATATGGCAGAGAAGGTCAAAAAGCTGAACCTGGAACGGGACTACAAGAAATATTTGTATTTCATCGACGCTAACGGGAGTGTTTGCCAAAAGACCAAGTCTGGGGAAGGCACCGCCACAATTCTGGTGCCCAATGCCATCGTGCGCGACAATCAGTACCTCTATTTCATTGATAAAGAGGGAGATGTAGCACGCTCACCTCGCTCAGGGCGAAGAAAAAAACAGGAGGCAGAGGCACAACCCGAGCCGAAGAAGGAAGCTGCCTGACCAGTCCGCTGAACATGGCTGGATTGAACCTGCTGGTTTTCAGGGAAGGTCGCCGAGCCGTGACTTCCAACAGGCTGCGCTCTGCTCTATTACGCCAGCTCTCAAAAAACCGTGGGCGGGACGAAGCAGCTCTCGCTGCGCTCTTGAGAGCAGGGGAGTTGGAGTGTGCCGTTTGTGATCTCGGCGAATACCAACCTTTACCGGATGCAACAGACTTGCTGGCTGAATCTCTGCTGAATCCTGGTTCTTCCATCTGCGATTACAACAATCTGAAGATTTCGATTGAACAAGCGATTCTGCCGGAAAAATTGACGGTGTCGCCTCCCGAAGGATTCGCCTACTATGGCTTGCATCCGCTCGCATACTCGGCGGTCTTGCAAAAGCTCGCACCTCTACCATCGCGGATTGTCGTAATCGGTATTCGGACGATCGGCACAACTCTCAGCGCCGTCTGCTCTGCCGCAGCCCGCAAGATGGGAATTCATGCCAGGCGATTTACCGTCCGTCCCGACGGGCATCCTTATGACCGCCGAACGCAGTTTTCGCCGGAACAAAGCGAACTCGTAAGATGCGAGGCGGCGGCACATGCCACATTCCTGGTAGTGGATGAGGGGCCGGGCCTCAGTGGATCGTCGTTTCTCTCCGTCGGCGAGGCCTTGGAGCAAGCTCAAGTTCCCCGCGAGAGAATAACGTTCGTCTGCAGCCACGAGCCGCGAGTGCAGGCTTTGTGCGCTCCCGACGCACCTCAGCGATGGCGCAGATTTCGCTCGATTGTGGCTGACTCGCCAGCCCGTAAACCGGAGGAAGCGCAGATATGGATTGGCGGCGGGGAGTGGCGGCATCATCTGCTCCCATCCGAAGCATCCTTCCCTGGCTCATGGGTGAGCTTCGAGCGGCCAAAATATCTGTCGTCCGGTGCTTCGCCAAACCGGCGCTTCTTCAAGTTTCTGGGTCTTGGCCATTATGGCGAGAATGTTTTTGAGCGGGAATCCCGCGTGGCCGATGCCGGGTTCGGCCCTCCACCCCGCATGGAATCGGATGGCTATGTTTCGTATCCGCTGATCGAGGGGCGTCCAATGGCCGCGGATGATCTCTCAGAGCGCGCGCTGGCCCGGATGGCTGGCTATTGTGCCTTTCGCCTGCTGAACTTCAGCGCTGAGCCTTACTCCACGGATGCCTTGCAAAAAATGGCGGAGCACAACCTGGCGCAACTCAGGCTGGAAATTTCAGTCAAGCTGCAAGTCGAAAAGCCTGTGCTTGTGGATGGTCGCATGGCCCCTCATGAATGGCTCTTCACTAACGGCGGTGAAATGCTTAAAACCGATTCCGGCAGTCACGGTGACGATCATTTTTTCCCTGGTATCACCGACATTGTCTGGGACCTCGCAGGCGCCATCGTCGAGTGGAAAATGAAACCAGATCAAGCGGCAGCTTTTCTTGACATGTACCGTAAAGCGAGCGGAGATAATGCCCTCCCGCGCATCACCGAATTCATCAAGGCATACACAGTTTTTCGCGCTGCCTATTGCATGATGGCTGCAAACGCGATGCGAGGCACTGAGGAGGAAGCGAGGTTAGAGCAGGCTGGTGCCTACTACAGAAATCCACTCATTTTGAATCTGGTGGGTTCTCTGAAAGAATCTATGGACATGCAGTGCCTTTGCTCTTCAATTCTCTGAGTGTGTCACAAGTACTCCAGATCTATATTTAGATCTCCGCCACTTCGGGCAGAGGCGTCAAGCCACCAGTTCTCATCCAGTTCGCGCAACTTTTGCCGAGCAGCTTTTACAGGTAAATCAGTGGGAATGATAACGAAAAGCTTAGTTTGGCTGCCTTCCGGGTCGGAAAACAATTCCAGGCGCAATCGAGGATGGCCAAAGAATTTGGTGACATTGGAGTAGCATTCTGCCAATAGCGGCTCTAAAGAATGCTTCTTGGAAAGAAACTCGCCAACCTGAACATAGTTCGCAATCGCATACTTCTTGCTCAGTTCTCGCAGGAACTCGTAAGTCGACGGCTCCATACCCGAGGCGGATTCAGCGAGTGGCATATTCTTGTAGAGCTTTGTCATATCCAGCATTCCCTGATAGAGAAACTATACAGCGGCGATTCCCATTCGCCAACAGCGCCAAAAACCTACGGACTGATCGGTATGTGCCTTGAAATTCCTCGGCAATTCCGATTTCTGCTCTTTGGTTTTCAAATTTTGGCAATTTTGGCATTTATGGCAATTTTGGCAATCCCGCAGAGTCACGGAGTATTCAATCCGGCGAAGCCGGTGGCGGGGCTGACTTGTGACTTCTTTCGGATTCGTGTTTATTCGCGTGTATTCGTGGCTAAATTTACTAACCTCTCAACTGTAGAATTCTGCAATCGTCTCCACCACGTATTGCTGCTCTTCATCTCGGAGTTCAGCGAACATCGGCAGAGCCAGGACCTCGGCTGCTGCGGCTTCGGTCTCGGGAAGATCGCTAGCCGCATAGCCGACATACGCAAAACATTCCTGGAGGTGGAGAGGCACGGGATAATAAATCTGGGTGCCGATTCCACGATCGGCTAGGAATGCTTTCAACTGGTCCCGGCGTTTTGCTCGGATGACATACTGGTGGTAGATATGGTGAGCTTCTGGCCTGGTCTTCAGCAGAGTTATAGGTGCGGAAGCAACTCCAGTCTTGATGAGTCCGGCATCCGCAAACATCTGGTCGTAGGCGCCGGCTCGATCGCGTCGCTCGGAATTCCACTGCTGCAGATATGGCATCTTGACCCGCAGCACCGCTGCCTGGATGGCATCCATGCGGCTATTGGCGCCAATTTCTTCATGGTAATAGCGCCGGCGGCTGCCATGATCACGGAGTCTAGAAACCCTTTCTGCCAGCACCGGATCGTCAGTCGTGAGCGCCCCGGCGTCTCCAAAAGCACTCAGGTTCTTGGTGGGATAAAAGCTGAAAGTAGCGGCTGATCCCATCGAGCCGGCTCGCTTCCCCTCCCAGGATGCGCCCACCGCTTGGGCCGCATCTTCAATAACAGCAACCTTGTGATCGGCCCCCAGACGCATGAAAGCTGTCATATCGGCGCATTGGCCGTATAGATGCACCGGCAGGATTGCGCTCAGGTGCAAGAAACGGCTCTTGAGTTTCTGCTCGACTTTGGCCGGATCGAGATTGAGGGTCTCTGGATCGATATCTACAAATACTGGACGCGCGCCAGCGCGCGTAATGCAACTCGCGGTGGCAAAGAAGCTAAAGGCGGTGGTGATTACCTCATCTCCGGGGGCAACGCCTGCGGCAGCCAGGGCCAGCCAGAGGGCGTCCGTTCCGGAAGCGCATCCGACAGCGTGGTTCACGCCACACAAGAGAGAGAACTCGTGCTCAAAAGCCGCTACCTCTTCACCCAAAATGTAATGTTGGGAATCGCAAACCCGGGTTACGGCGTCCAGAACTTCGCGACGAAGGCAGGCATACTGCCGCGATAAATCCAGCATCGGAACTTCCATCGCGACTCTTCGACTGGCGCTCTTCACGTTATGAAACTTAAGGGAATTCTAACACTTACGAGCACGATTACTGATGA
>DASZFK010000668.1:0-4755 GCA_035939855.1 Candidatus Angelobacter sp. | reverse complement strand
TGGGGCATCAAAAACTCTTGTGACAACCATCCGCTCTGTCTCATTCAACGTGCTTTTTGTCATGTCCAACCTCCGCTTTTTTCATTTGATTCACAACTGCATCCAGCCTGTCGAAACGCTCTTCCCACAATTGGCGATAGCTAATCGCCCAGTCGCTGACGGTCTTTATGGCCTCTGGCCTAAGCGTGCAGATACTCTCTCGTCCACGCTTCGTCTTGATCACAATCCGCGCCCGCACCAGGTAGGCAATATGTTTTGAAATCATCTGCTGCGAGAGTGCAAACGGTTCCGTCAGGCCGTGCACAGAGGCAGGCCCACGGGAGAGCCGCTCGATCATCGCCCGCCGGGTTGGATCAGACAAAGCCGCAAATGTTGTACCCAGCCGATCCACAACCATATGGTAGTGGATTTTAGATAAATGTCAACTAGTATTTTCGCTGCCATATTTCTGTTCCCTGGTCTCTGAACCCTGACACCTGCGCGTGATAAATCGCCAATGCACTCGCTGAACACGATCGCTACCCTGAAGTGGGCTGGTAGAACGTCAACAGGGCGCGCTCAATTGGCCGCGTGAGGGGCTAACCGATGCTGCCATGAATCGCGCAAGATCGCGGCTTGTGCCAGCTAGACGCGAGTCCAAGATGAATGCTGGAACGCGAAGAGCTGCAATGCGTGTTGGTTCACTTACGCGCCACCAAAATGCACTGTATCCCCATCTCATCGTAGCGAACCGCGACCTCTTGAAATCCGGCAGCGCGCGCCAGTCTTTCCAGGGTCTCAGCGTTCCGATAGTGAACGTGAAGTTCAGCCAGCTTCAACAGGTACTCAGACAATCTCCTGCGCTGCATCCCACTGCTGACAAAGATGCCGCCCGGAACCAGGGCCTCATAGATGCACGAGTAAAGCTGCAACAGGGCATCGTCGTTCAGAAACTCTGCCAAGCCGGTTGAGGTCGCAAAATGAATCGCTGCCGGATAGCTGCTGCGGGTGAGCGCATCTCCAAAATGCGGCTGAAAATTGTCTAAGCCACGCTCCAGCGAGAATCGGGTCGCTTTTACCAGCACCGCAGAGTCCAGGTCGAGACCGTGAAAGACGACCCGGCCCAGATCGCACCACTGCTTTCGCGCCAGGGCTGCGGCCTCGGCCAGTTCGCGCGGGATGCCGCACGGCACGCTCAACACATGCAGCGCTTCGCCATTGTGCTGCCGGAGAAAGGCCGCCAGTTCATCCCGTGCTGCGATAAAACGATTTCGAAATGAGCGGACAGCGGGCAGCGCTAGCAGGCGCGCATCGAGCCAGTGGCCAAAGCGATTGCTGCCGGAAGGAACATTGCAGTAGATGTGATCGGCAAACTGGTGGCTGCCCGAGTTTTCGAAGCCTTCGCGCGCCAGGTCACTCTGCCGCAACAGATAATAGAGCGGCAGTTCCAGCAGACGCCCTCGCTTGAGCAGACCCAGCGGGATGGAGCGTGAGCTTCGAGTACGGTTATAGAGTTCCGGTCCACGAAGCAGGTCCTCCCGGCGAACCAGACGGCGATGGAGCACATGGTCTAGCATGAGGCACGTTCCACCGAGAGAGCGCGATCCACAAGATCAATCACGTCCTGAACGGTCTTCACCTTCCAAAGATCGGATTGATCGAGTTCGATCTTGAATGCATCTTCCAGGCCGAGCACGCACTCGATGCGTGCCAGCGAATCCACTCCTAATTCGGTTAAATTCGTTTCTGGCCGCACCTGGGAGTCGTCGATCATGGCCGCTCGGCCGATGATCCTGGCGATTTTGTTTTCGATCGTATTCATGATCTGACCTCCATTGGAAACAAATGATTCAAGCACATATAAAGATCTTCAGAGACTTTGCGGTCCACCTCGCTCCACTTGCGCCGCGATTCCTTGACTTGCATTGGAGGCAAGGTTCTCAGCGCTTGCTCCAGCCAGCAGTCTTCGCCATCGCCGTGCTCTTCTTCTTCGCGAAGGATCTCTTCCAACACCGTCCGGATTCGAGGCTGCAAACCTGGAGTTCTCAACTGCTCGCCATAGACCTCCAAAACGCGATGCTCCAGAACCTCCGACAAGACCAGCAGGTCGACCAGCTCAGTCGGCACGCCGCCTTCGCGGGAGTAATGCTCCTGCATGGTTTGCAAGCTGGGGTCCAGTTCACCACCCAGTTCGGCGATTAGTTCCGTCAGCAAGGCTGCGTGGTTGGCCTCGGTTGCACAATGGCGGGTCATGTTGGCCAGCAGGTGCACCGGAAAGTGAGTGCGCGCGAGCCGCCCCATCAACAGCGCACCGTGCAGCTCGCTGTTGCGAAAGAAATTGAGAAGCCAGAGTTCACGGTCAGTAAGCGGCATAAATCTCCTTTTTTGAGTATTCAGAAATGGAAATTCCACATAAGCGGTGCATCTTTTTGTCGAGAGTCAAAATGGCCTGAAAGTCGTTCTTGTGCGAGACCGGAACCTGCTGCACAACATCGGCGCCGACGTGGATGAAATTGACGCCCGCTTCCAGCACGCTGTTACGGGCTGCTGGATGGTTGCGAACACGTGGTTCCAGCAAGTCGTAAGCAAATTGGGTATGCCGGAATTCATCTTTGGCGATGAAGGCGGTGATCTGCCGGAGCACAGGTTCTTTGGCCTGCCGTGAAGCGCGCAGGAAGAAATAAGCGGCAAAATGTTCGCTGATCATGTACCGCGCCAACTCCCGCAGAGGATCGTCCACCCGGTTGTGAATACAGTTTGCCCGCACTTCGACAAGATCGTGATCGGTCAGCGGACGATAGCCGACCACTTCGAGATACCGATTCAATACATAAAAATGCTTGTAGGATTCGTAAAGCTGTACTGAAAATACAGCGGTCAAATCAACCTGGTCCCAACAAGCTCGAAGCAGATTGGTGGTATAGAGAGGAAAATAGGATTCGATTAAAGCTGAATCACGAATCTGATCGAGCAAATCCGGTTGAGCGAGTGCCAGTTCAGGCTGTATGTTGTTCCAGGAAACATCAGTCTCCAGGATCCAACGCTGCAGTTCAGCCGTGGTTAGATAATCGTCGTAAATCATTTGAGTGCCTCCACAAGTTCCAAAGCCCGGTTGATTCCGTGCCGCGAGGTCAGGGCCAGATACCAACGCTCCAGCCCGAAGGCTACGCATCCGGAGTGAAGCGGCAATCCATTTTTCAGGCGTATCTTGAATTTTTCTGTGAACAGCTCCTCATGCAAATTGAAGGATGCGATGGGCATCGAGATTCCTGCCGGTCCCGGAACAGCCAGCTCATACTTCAGTTCCTTAATCTGCTGTAGAAGCTTCTTGCCGCGAGTCTGTGCGCCAAAGAAAGGATCGGTAGCGACACTCAATTCCGCATCCAGGCCCAAAGCCCGTGCCCAGCAAGTGACTTTGCGCACCCAGCTCTGCCGCTGTTCGAGGACTACGGTTGAGCTGCCCAGGAAGACAATTTCTCTCATGGTGAATTCCCAGAGATGTCCGTTGCTGATGGAGTCGGCCCGGAAACATTTTCCGCAGCAGGTAATTACCATCTCGCGTTCGACGCTGGAATCTGCCAGGAATTGATAGCAGTGGTAGCAGACCGCCGGCGAAAGAAGGTAGTTCCCTGCCCTGCCTGGACCGTTTACCTCCGATGCATAGCCTGGAAATGACTGAAAGTATCCCGTGCTTTCCAAGGTCTGCCTGGGAATCAAAGTCGGAAAGTGTTTTTCTTCCGCGCCCGCCTGTAGTGCCGCCTTTCTGAATTTGGCATCGAGCATTCGCATCAACTCACATGCCCCTGAGCCCAGCGTCGGAAGTCCATCGGATGAGACAAGAAAATCGAAATGCAGTTCGCTTGGGGGTAGCGATGTCGTGCTGGTTACGGTTTCAGTAATCATGACTCCAAAAAGCTCCTTGCGATGACGGTGATCGTGCGAAAGCGATCCATTACGATCAGTTCATCGGGTATTTTTCTTCCCACCCTCTTTTCCAGGAAGGCAATCAGAGTGAGAATCTTGAGGGAATCGATCCAGCCCCCTTCAAACAGCGGTGTATCAGGTTCCACTTTTCCCACTGACTCTGCCAGCAGATCCTGGTTCACGAAACGGAGCAGGCTCTCCACTGCTGGTGTCGTTGTTCTCGGCATAGGGGTTTCGGTTTTCACGAGGCCATCCTTTCCAGGCCGATCGGCTGCCAATTGTTCTCCAGAAGGAAGCGAACTACTTTTGGATAGAACTCGTGCATTCCGGCACGAACAATTCCAGCCGGCTTCAGCACGAGCTGCGTTGCCGCGTCGCTGATGTGTTTGGGATAGGCCAACTGCGGGACAAAATGCTTTAACGCGGTAACCGAGTTCACCAGCGTTGAATCGCCGACCTCTTCGATAGACCTGACAAAAAGTTCAAACGTTTCGAGATTCACAATGGCAGGCATTTCGATGGCGCGCTTTCGCCAGGCGGGCCGGTGTTGATAAAAGAGCTGAACGGTGGCATCGAGAAAAGCTTCCAGCGATAACGCATCTTCGGCTCCGCAAACGTGCCATGTTGTATAGGGAACGAACTTCTGCACTCCGAGCAATGCCACGCTCTCCACGGCATAATCGAGTGGAATCAGGTCAACAGCGCTGTCCTTTTTTCCGGGGACAAACGGCGCAAGGCCATGAAACACCATGCGCATGGCATGGTGGATGCCTCCCACCTTGTTCACCACGCCGCTGCTGGAATCTCCGATTACAGTGCTCAGGCGCACAATCGAGGTGGGTAATCTGTACG
>DASZFK010000667.1:0-13714 GCA_035939855.1 Candidatus Angelobacter sp. | reverse complement strand
ACACGGCTTACTTTGGATGATTTTACGGTGGAGCAGGTCAGTGACCTGAACCATCGTTATGGCGACCCATTGGACACCAGAGAAGTGGAGCAATATTTCAAGCTGGTCGCAGGTCATCCATATCTGGTTCATATAGGTCTTTATAAAATAGCCAGCCAGCAAACTGGTCTGGCAGCGATCGAAGAGCAAGCGGAGCGGGATGAGGGAGCCTTCGGCGATCATCTGCGCCGGATGTGGACTTCACTGGAACGCGATTCTAGCCTTTGTGAAACCGTTCGCAACGTTCTGCTGGGCAGCGATGGGTTGTCTGCCGCTGATTTCTACCGTCTGAGAAGCGCAGGAGTTTTGGCCGGCGGCTCGCCTCAAGATGCCAAGCTTCGTTGTGAACTCTACTCAAGATATCTGAAGAAACGCTTGCTATGACGGATTCACGTGATTTTTTCATTGCCGGCGGGACTCTGCGCCCCGATGCGCTTTGTTATGTTGAACGGCAAGCCGATCGGGACCTTTATGAGAACCTGCTGCAACGACATTTCTGCTATGTGCTGACGGCCCGGCAGATGGGTAAATCATCGCTCATGATCCGTACTGCAGTACGCTTGCGGAAAGCCGGAATTGCTGTGGCGGTCCTCGATTTGACCGCCGTGGGGCAGAATCTGAGCCCTGAGCAATGGTATGGTGGTCTGCTTTTGCAATTAGGACAGCGACTGGCCCTGGAAGATGAGTTGTTTGAATCCTGGCGGAACCAACATCCGGGCGGACGGCTGCAACGATGGATGCGGGCAATTCGTGAGGTTGTGCTGCCACGGTATCCACTTGGCGTTGTAGTTTTTATAGATGAAATTGACTCAGTACGCACTCTGCCATTTTCGGTGGATGAGTTTTTTGCGGGGATTCGCGAATGCTACAACCAGCGTAGCGAGTGCCGTGACATGGAGCGGCTGAGTTTTTGTTTACTTGGGGTAGCGGCGCCCACAGAATTGATTCGGGACACCCGCACAACCCCTTTCAATATTGGCCGGCGCATCGAGCTTCACGATTTTACTTTGGACGAAGCAGCCTCGTTTGCTCCTGCCCTGGGGCGGGACAGCACGATTGGAATGCATTTGCTCCAGCGCATCCTATATTGGACGGGCGGGCATCCTTATCTAACCCAGAGGTTGTGTCTTTCCGTAGCCGAACATAAGAATATTACCCAGCCTAAGGGAGTTGACGAATTATGCGCGGATCTCTTCTTTTCCTCCCGCGCTCCTGAACGGGATGACAATCTGCTATTTGTGCGGGAACGCATGGTGCGTAGCGAGGTGGAACTGGCAAGTTTGCTTGATCTGTACCTGCGGGTAGAGCAAGGTAAGCCGGTGCCCGATGAAGAAGCTAATCCTTTGGTTAGCGTTTTGCAGCTCGCGGGCATCACCCGGTCTGAGAACGGATTTTTGAAAGTCAGAAACCGGATTTACGACCGCGTCTTCGACTGGAGATGGATTGACGCGACGATGCCTCAAGCGGAATTGCGACGTCAAAGGGCGGCGTTCCGGCGCGGCCTGTGGCGGGCAGCGCTGATCGGCTCGTTGATTTTCGTGGTGTTGGCCGGCTTTGCCATCGCCGCCTTTCAGCAGCAGCAAAGAGCCGAGCGCGAAGCAAAAAACTATCTTAAGCTTCTCTACCTAGAACGCATGCGCCTGGCGCAGGAACAGTTGGACAACGCGAACATTGACCGCGTTGAGGAGTTGCTGGATCAAACCAAGCCAAGCCCTGGTCAGGAAGACTTGCGGCGTTTCGAGTGGTACATGTTTTGGCAGCTCAGTCATCGCCAAATCTGGCAAGTCAAAGAAGAGTCTCCGGTCGCGGGGTTATGGTTGTCAGCAGACGGGAAAACCATGTCCCTTGCCAAACGAGCGCTTTCTGGCCAAACGAAAGATACGGAATGGATTTTGAAGTCGTACGATCTCACAAACAGGCAGGAGTTGCATTCGTTTCACGTGCCCGCCGATCTTACCTGGAATCTGGCGGCCTTCTCGCCGGATGGACAAACCGTGGCGGTTGCCGATCGCAGTGCTGGAAGCGAAGCCACAGTTTCCTTATGGAATATCGAGTCAGGAAAGCGCATCGTCACCATAAGGGGGCAGCAGCAGCAGATATGCTGGTTGGCTTTTTCCGCTGACGGTCGTGCGTTGATCATTACCGATTGGAATGGCCTCGTCAGGGTGTGGGACCTAACAACCGGAAAAGAACGATGGCATGTCCGGCAGGAGCCAGGCCACATAATTTATGCCACAACTTCGCCTGATGGTAGCCTTCTTGCCACGCTAACAGATAACTCACACTATATCCATTTGTGGAACATACGCCGCCGGTTCGAACAAAAGCCCATTACCAGCCGAGAATACAGATTTAGCTCGGTGGCTTTTTTCCCTGATGGCCGCCGCCTGCTCACAGCGAGCAAAGATGGAAGCTTGCAAATATGGGATACTCATTTCATGCAGTTGTTGACCTGCTTGTCCGGCCATGCAAGCTACGTTACTTCTATCGCCTTTTCACCCAACGGCAAATTATTCGCAACCGCAAGCTATGATCGTACTACTAAGATCTGGTCAGTCAGCGATGGACATGCAATAGAAACTATCAAGGGGCACGGTTCGGCTGTCTTCGCCATTGCCTGGTCGCACGACAGCAAATCTGTGGCAAGTAGCGGCGAAGACACAGCCGTTAAATTGTGGAATATCGCGGAACCACCGGCTGCGGAAATATTGGGTTATGAAGCAACTGCTTTCAACGAACAAGATGAACTCCTGGCTTTGGGCATCAGCGAGTCGGCAAAAGGCAATCGCTTGAAACTGTGGAATCTCTCTGCCGGGCGCCCGGTCGCGGAGCTGAATGAGCCAGCTCAGAAAGTAATGTGCGCGCTCTTTTCACCGGACAGGAAATTTCTTGCGACCGCTGGAACAGACAGTTTGGTTAAATTTTGGGATGTTTCTACAGGACAGGCCCTCCGGCAATTTGCCGGACCTGTTGGCACGATTAAGGGGATAGCTCTTTCTGCTGATGACCGTTGGTTGGCGAGTGGTGGCGATGACCGCAGGTTAACCCTTTGGGATGTTGCCACGGGAGAGGTAAGGCCTCTGGATCAGAGTAACGATAACTCATGGCGGGTGGCTTTTTCACCAGATAGCAGGTATCTGGCGGTTGCGGCTCAGGAGGGTAATGTGAAATTGTGGGACATCGAAGCTCGGCGTCTGGTGCACACGTTTCACGGGCATACGAACACCGTAAAGGCAATTGGTTTTTCTCCCGATGGCAAATTGATGGCGACTGGCGGCACAGATCGTTTCTTGCGCCTTTGGGATGTTGCCACAGGAGAGGAAAAGGCAAATTTTGGGCTGGCAGACTATGTGCAACGTGCCGTTTTCTCCCCCGACGGCCAGCGTTTGGTTACAGGAGCAGTTAACGGTACAGTAACGCTTTGGGCTGTGGATGCCCGTCAAGAGTTGTTGACTTTGAAAGGCCATTCGGAAGAAGTGACTTCAATCACCTTCTCCGCAGATGGCACAAGCCTGGCAACCAGCGCACATGATCCTGTAGTGCAATTGTGGCGTGCGGATCCGCGCATGATTGTTTCGCACCACTAAAGCAGCTCTGGCGTCCAAGCTTATGAACTGGTGATCCCAATGCTCAGTCTCCTTCCCTTATCTTAGACCAATTGGGCTGAAGATGTCGCAGTGAAGCTAATCAATCAAGCTCCACTCTTCTTCATCTCGTCGCCCAAAATGATTGCTTCAGCGATTTCTTTCATCGATTTACGCGTCTGCCGGCTCTTGCGTTGAATGGCGAGATAAGCCTGCTCTTCCGTCAATGCCAAATCCCGCTGCAAAATACCTTTGGCCCGCTCGATGACTTTGCGTGTCTCCAGTTGCTCCGAGAGTTTCAGGTTGTCGCTCTCCAGCCGGGCCATTTCAATCTCGGCTCCAACGAGGAAACCGATTGACGACATCAACTTGATCTCACGTTTACTGTGGATGTGAGCGTTCCGATGTTGAAGAGTAATAACGCCGACCAACCCGCGCCGGCTCAGCACCGGAACCGACAAGATAGCCTGAAAGGAATCCTCAGGCAGCTCATTGAAAGGCTGGAAACGCGGATCTTTCGAGGCATTGCGATCTACGGCGACGGGCTGCCGGTGCCGCGCGACCCAGCCGGTGATTCCTTGTCCTACGCTCAGCTTCAGACGATCAACCACATCCGGATGCGGATTTTTTGAGGCCCGAAGCACAAGTTCGTTTTCTTCCAGCACATAAATGAAGCAGGAATCGCATCTCACGATCGCCGCCGCAAAATCCACGACCTGAGCCAGCACGTCGTGCAGTGGATCTGCCTTCGTTATGCGACTGCCGATTTCATGAAAGAAATCTACTTCCGGGTGCTCCAGGACGTCAGGTTTTTTGCTCACCATTTCGAGCGCTTGAATCAGTGCATTCACTTCTACATTCTCCATTGCAAAGCTCAATATTCATTCGAAAGCTGGAGCAGGCCCCAGGTGTTATTCGGCTAACAGGAGGCCTGCTCCCCCAACATTTTGCTAGTTATGCACTTACCGGTGTTTGCCCTGCGAACAAGCTATTGCGAACCGACATGGATTCCCGCGGGTGCGCTTCGTAGTGCAGGTTAACCCTGCCTTCCTGCGCCTGGCCATGTCCATGTCCGGCGGAAAAGCCGGCCATGCCCATCGCCAACACGAGTCCTTTCACGAGCGAAAAGCTTCGAATGAATACCACACTGACCTCCTTTGAATCGGTGATTGACAACGAGGTCAGGAACTACTGGTTGGAGACGCTTAAACAATCAGGGTTTGCGTCATTGACGATGTTGATCTTGCAGGAATGTGCGCCCGAAGTCCAATCGGAAAAATCTATTCCTTGCATCCAATTGACGGCTCTCGAACAGCGAGCGTCACCCACTCGTCTTGCGTTGGAATCGATTCAAGCTGAAAGCCACCAGCGCGAGGTCGGCAAAGGCCAGCACCGCGATAATGACCGCCAGGTTTATATGGGGAACATGCGGCGCGAGCGTTCCCCGCAAACCTTCACTGGCATAGACCAAGGGATTGATCAACACTGCCTTCTGCAAAATTGGAAAACCTTTCAGAGCACTCCACGGATAATAGGCACAGCCAAACATGATCATGGGCGCAAGCACCATGCTAAAGAGAAGACCGATGTGAGATTGGCCGACGCTGCAACCCATCGCCAGTCCGCCGGCCGCGGCCAGAAGCGCTATCAGCAGCATCATCATGACAAGTTCAACGGGATGATCGAAAGTAATGCCGATGTTGCGTCCCAACAGGAGCCAGGCGGCAGGCAAGACTACAGAACCCGCAATCAGAGATTGAAGCATCCCCCCCACAATTTTCTCAACGGCCAGCCATTTGGTTTCCATCGGTGCCAGCAGGCGATCTTCGATTTCTTTGGTAAGAAGCTCCATGATGATGGGCATGGAGACGGCAGTCACGCCGGTCATCATCATGGCCACGGCCATAACTCCCGGCATCAACATGCTCTTGTAGCTCGCCGGCATCATGCTGCTGCGCACCAGCACTTGTCCAAAGATAAACGTGAAAAGCAGGGGCTGCAGCAGGATCTGCGCGAATAAAGCAGGCGCATTGCGGCGGGCTACATGAGCATCGCGGGCCAACATGGCAAAGAAGGTTTTCCAGTTCAAAGATTATCTCCCTCTGGAGCGAACGCATTCACTGGCGCAAGCTTCTTCCTGTATGGTGCAGGAAAAGGTTTTCAAGACTCGGCTCATTGATGTGAACATCCAACAATTCTGTGCCTTCGGCCGAAGCCGCTGCAACAACCGAGGGTATGAGCGCTCCTCCACGGTCGGCATAAACATCGGCACTCGTGCCTTGGACCTTGATCTCGCCCACGCCCGGCAACTCCTTCAAGCGCCGCACTACGCCATCGGGAACCGAGGTAAAGCGCAGCCGAAGCAGATAGCCACCAGGTATTGAAGCTTTCAGCTCCTTCGGAGTACCCAAGGCGATCACCTTGCCATGGTCGATGATGGCAATGCGGTCGCATAGTTCATCAGCCTCTTCCATGTTGTGCGTGGTGAGAAGAATCGTCTTGCCCTGCGCGCGATAATCGCGGATGATCTGCCAAAGCAGCAGCCGCGTCTGCGGGTCGAGGCCAGTGCTGGGTTCGTCGAGAAACAGGACCTGGGGATCGTGCATCATGGCGCGCGCAATGGAGAGCCGCTGCATCATGCCGCCGGAAAAGCCGCGCACAATCTCGTCGGCGCGGTCTGCGAGTTGAAAGCGGTCCAGCAATTCTGTGGCATGGCGGGCGCGTTCTTTAGCGGCAATGCCGAAATATGCGGCATGAAAGGTCAGAATCTCGCGTCCGGTCAGCGCGAAATCCAGATTGGGTCTTTGCTGCACCACACCGATCAACCGCTTGACCTGCACCTGCTCGCGCCAAACTTCATGCTCGCCGACCCAGGCTTCGCCGCTGGTTGGACGGATACGCGTGGTCAGAATGCCGACCGCCGTGGACTTGCCGGCACCGTTGGGTCCCAGCAAGCCGAATATTTCACCGGGCACGATTTCCAGGGAAATGCCGTCCAAGGCTGTGACTTCAAACTTTTTTCCAGTCTTCTTTTTTCGTGGGCCGCTGAACATCGCGCCACTCGCAGCCATGGGCGGAGGAGAGGTGTATATCTTGCGCAGGTCTTTTATACGAATGCCAATCGGCACTGCGATCTCCTGTTGATTAAATTAAGAACCGTCCACAACTCATTTATGTGGCGGCAGAAACTTCTTGTTGACCTTGGCCACTACGACATAATTCGGATCGACCATCTCGTTCAAGTGAATTTCCGCGACCTTGGAGAGCAACTCGTAAGCGTCCAACTCAGACAGTCCGTAGTCTTTGTGGATCCATGCTACCAGTTCAGTAAAAGCGATACGCAATGCGTCGTCCAAAGGACGATAAGCGCCCACGGTCATGATGTAATCATCATTCTCAAACTGTGGCCAGTTGATCTTTCTGCTTTTGATGACCTGTACCTGTACGCGTCCACGAAGCGGTACCTCAATGGCTGTGCCGGCGATTTCTCCATCGCCCATGGCAGCATGGCCGTCTCCCAGAAACAGCATTGCACCGGGAACATTCACCGGAAAATAGACAGTGTTGCCTACGCTGGCCTCAGGAGAGTCCATGTTCCCGCCGAATTCAGCCGGAACCACAGAGCTGCGTGCTTCGCCACCCGCAGGCGCGACGCCGATACAGCCAAAAAACGGATGCAGAGGTATCTTGACCGTGTATTTGGAATCGAGCGCATGAAACGTCGCGGTGTTGGTGGCATGATCAATGGGATAAAACCATATTTTTTCCGGAATCGGCGGATTGATCATGGGCGTATAGCCGGTGCTGTTGATCGCTCCGAACCCCGGCGCCAGCGCACCGATACCCTGATCGCCATCCACCTGCAGATCGAGGATTTTGACCGCCAGCGTGTCGCCGACTTCAGCACCTTCAATATAAAAAGGACCAGCAAGGGGATTGTCACCCTTGGCCATGCTGAGCGTGTCTCCCGGCTTCCTGATCGCGTTGCCAAAGCAGTCCGGAGTGTTGGTTTCCAGGATATTGCCGGGCTTCAGGCGCGTCACCGGCGTGTAAGACGCGGAATATGTATATTTCCAATCAGCCGGCTTGGGCGAATAATGCACAACCTTGCCTTGCTCGCCTTGGTTCTGGGCGCAGGCTAAAGCACTAAGAAGAACGACAGCAAATAAGGATTTCATGGGCTTCCCTCGAAGGGAGGATTATAGAACAGAGCTGTGTTTTGGATTGGCTGTGCGCCCTCAGAGAATGAATTGGGACGGACTGCGCGTGAGGCTGATTGCGGCTTTCATTAGAAGCCTTCCCGGGGTCGAATCAAGCTGCCTGAGAATCGGGAATTTCCACTGAGATGGGATTTCGATAATCCCAGACACCCCAACCCAAGGATATTCAACATTGTCTGGCCTTCTATCATTATCGTCGACTTGTGGATGTAGCAAATCAATTTCCCTGCATAAGTGGCGAATAAATGACATGTCGCTTCTTTTGCCAACACCGATCCTATTCCAATGTTCAGCGACCAAGCGTGGTAAGACATTCGCAATAACATTGTGCTTCGATCTCAGCTCAGGTGCTCCCGTCTGGGGCATCCACAAATATGCTTTGCAGAGCTTTTCTAACCACATCTGAAGATAGTGGAGCCGGTGATTACCTGGGAATGGATTGACGGTCAGGAATTCGTAAACATCCAGGTCCGAAGCGGCCTGGGCGGCGAATGCTTCGCTCCAACTCGTCACGTATCAGGCAGCCGTTGGATAAAGAGTATCGCCGAGCTTCCAGCCGTCAGGCAGGAAAAGACTTCCGTTGCGGATCTTGTCAAATTCCGCTTCGGTAACTTCGATGATCACCGACGGGAATGGAACTCGTGGTGGATCTGCGCCAAAAGCAATTGGGAGAATGCCAGACGGTGAAGTGTCGGGATTCACTTCAAGTAATTTTATCGGTTCACGGGAGTCGTGTTCACGGTCGCCGTCGGCGACAAGTCGAATAATGCGGCTGATTGCCGGCTCAATGTTCCGGTGTGCTTCGGCGAGCACTCGGGCAATTTCGCTCTTATCTGGCATAGCGTCAGTTGAAATCATAACATGCGCCAGAAGCGAATCATCTTTTGGATGGATTCTCAAAGCTGGATACTGTCGTCCTCTTGGCGTACTATGTGGCCATGAATTCCAAAAATTTCAACCGCCGAGATTTTGTCAAAGCAGCCGGCCTCGCCGGACTTGCCAGCGCCACAATATCAACCGCAACGCCATCGACCGCCACTGAACGGGCCAAGCACCCCGTGGTGCACTTCGAGATTGGTTGTACCGATCTTGCAGCCACGAAAGAGTTCTATCAAAAAATGTTCGACTGGCCGATTGACGAACATTTCCAGATCTCCGAAGCGGGATTGCCTGGACACCTCGTTTCCCTGGGCCACGAACCACAGCACTACACCCTGTTCTATGTGCAGGTTGACAATGTGGCGGAGGCGATCGCCAAGGCCGAGTCGTTAGGTGGCAAAAAGCTAGTGGGGCCGATAACAATTCCTCCGGGGACATTCGCCTGGATTCAGGACACCCAGCACAACACGATTGGACTCTGGAAGCCGAAATAAGGATAGGCGCAATCGAATCCGATCCCCCGATCTCCCGATCACGCGCAGCCCGCACTGAGGCGCGCCGAAGTGATGACCCAATTTGGCCTTGCAGTTCCAAATTAAATATGGCAAGGTAACAACTCGTTGACGGGAACCTGCCAAGAAGAAGCGTTAATCAATTCTTAACCATCGCTTAATGTCCAAGTGTTTTAATTCAGCTCTGCCGCGAAGACCGGCAGAATTTGGAGGCCGTCCTATGCAAAATGAAAGAACCTCTCCCGCCAAACCCATTGATAGCCAAATCGACCAGTCATCGTTAGATGAAAACAAATCCCCATTGACAACCAGCCGCCGGGGGTTTCTTAAGACCGCCGGCATCGGCGCCGCCGCGTTGACCGCTGGTGGTGTTCTCCCAGCTATATTGACAAGCGAGGCTGAAGCCAGGGAAATAGCTCCTTTTAATGTGAAAGATCCCGACAGCCGTGTCCGCCAGCTCATTGATTTTCGTACGGATGCCGCAAAACGTGAAGGCGAGCTTTTGGAAACGTCGTTCCCACATCCCACCAACGGCGATGAAGAACGCTATCGCGACCAGGGTTTCGCCGGAAACTTCTCCAAGACCTTGCCTCATGATCCCCACACCGGCTTGGTCAACCCCAACGCCTATAAGGCTTTGCTGAATGCCCTTGAAGAGGGAACGCAGGAGGCGTTTGATGCCGTTCCTGCGGGCGGCAGAGGTTTGCTGGCCGGACCGCTGAGCCCGTTGCAGTTTCAAATCGCGGGCTCTGACTCGCCGGATGCCAAGTCGCCCTTTACGCCTCCGTCGGTAGCCAGTGCCGGTGGCGCCGCAGAAATGGTCGAGATCTACTGGGAAGCTTACCTGCGTGATGTGCCGTTCATAAACTATGGATCGAATCCTCTGGTTGGCCTGGCAGTTGCGGACATGAACAAGCTCTCCGACTTTGGTGGCCCCAAGCCGGTCACTCCACAGAATCTCTTCCGCTTTCCCTTCATCGGGTGTGCGGATGGGCCGTATGTCTCTCAGATTCTCTATCAGACCCACAGGCTGGACGGAATCGACATTGTTCCCAAACTTCACACCCGGCTCCCCGTTGCCGATCCCAATACGGGACAGGTGCTGACCGGACCCGGAACCGGCGTGGATTTCATGACCAATTTCCCAGAGTACCTGTTCGTCGAAGACGGAAATGGAGCGCTTCAGCCCACCACAAACACCGCGGATCCAACTCCTCGTTTCATTCGCAACGTTCGCGATGTCGGTAACCTGGCCAACTCCGATTCCATTTTTTCCGTTTATTTCCGTGCTGCCATCATTCTTGGTGGTCTGGGAATTGGCATTGATCCCAATAACCCATACCACAACGACACCAGGATCAACGGTTTCAACACCTTCAGTAACGCATATGCCTTCCAGTTGCTCGCCCAGGCGCCCCAAACTGAGGCCGCTGCGTTTTACGAGAAATGGTACGTGCATCGCAAGGTGCGCCCCGAGGCCCATGCCAACCTGGTGGATGGAATCCTCACCAACCGCTTCCAGCTTCATCCTTCAATGCACGCGGACCTGCTGAATTCGTCGGTGCTGCCTTTGATTTTCGAGCGCAACCGGCAACTCAATGTGAAGCGCGGTTTGGGAACTACTGGTAGTTTCATGCTTCCCCAGATATCTGCCGGGGGATCGCCGTCGCATCCCTCCTCGCCCGCTGGGCACGCATTTACGGCAGGCTGTTCGGTCACCATCCTTAAGGCCATGCTCGATGTGGGTACGCCAACCAAGCCCAAGCCCTGGCCGGTGCAACCAGTGCAAGCTTCAGCGGATGGTTTGAGCCTGGTGAACACCTCGGATACAAACTTGACCGTGCTTGGCGAACTTAACAAACTGGCAGCTAACGTCAGTGAGGGCCGTAACATGTTGGGAATTCACTGGCGCGTCTCCGACAACATGCATGGCATGTTTATGGGAGAAAAAGTCGCGATCCGGTTGCTCAATGAACTGGGCGCATCGTACCCCGAGAAATTCAACGGTTGGACTCTGACCAAGTTCGACGGAACGACCATTACGGTTGGAGCCAGCAGATCAATTTAGCGTTCAAGCACAACTAGGCCAGCAATGAAGAAGGCGTGGAGAGAGTACCACGCCTTATCTTTTGGATGTCGTCAAACTACCATTTCCCACATTTCCCCTTTTCCTTGCGATAATGCTCAGCATTGTGTTAGAAATAATCTACTCCTATGCGCATCACACTTTAAATCCCGCGCACCTTTTGTTTGGCGACTGCAGTTCCTCTGTCGCCTGATTCAACTCCAACTTTTTTCTGCTGTTTTTCCCGTTGGGACAACAGTCTCTTGGAGACTATTTTGAACGCTACTGTCGTTACTCAAGCGCAAGAGCCTGCCCAGAGCTGGTTCAATTTGATCAAGGAAGCCATCCTGGGCTCGAAACAGAACTTTACGGCGATCTCCGTGGATCGCGCCATCATATTGCTCGCGATACCGATGGTGCTGGAGATGGCGATGGAATCGCTCTTTGGCATCGTTGATATCTTTTTCGTTGCGCACCTTGGTCCGGATGCCACCGCTACGGTCGGCATCACCGAGGGCATGTTGATGATGATCTTCGCTGCAGCCGTGGGCCTGAGCATGGGGACCACCGCGGTCGTCGCGCGCCGCACCGGCGAGCAGGACCACAATGGGGCGGCAGAGGCGGCGGTTCAGTCGATCATCCTCGGCGTAGTGATCTCGGCGCTGATCTTTTTGATCTGCTTCCCTCTCGCGCCGAAATTGCTTACCTGGATGGGAGCCGGACCCGGCATTTTGCGGGTTGGTTCCACCTACACGCGCATCATGATGAGCAGTTCGGGGATCATCCTCATGCTGTTCCTGATGAACTCGATCTTTCGGGGCGTGGGCGATGCGTCGGTAGCCATGCGCGTGCTTTGGCTGGCAAACTTCATCAATTTATGTCTCGATCCATGTCTGATTCTGGGATTAGGTCCATTTCCCAAATTGGGAGTGACTGGGGCGGCAGTATCGACCAGCATTGGCCGCAGTGTGGGAGTGCTTTTTACCTTCTATATCCTTTGGCGTGGCCGTGGACGAATCGTAGTCCGGCGTGAGCATTGCCGGTTCAACTTCAAGGTCATGGCCAACATCCTGCGCATCGCCGGCAATGGAACGTTGCAATTTGCGGTGGCCACTGCAAGTTGGGTAGGAATGGTGCGCTTGATCCAATCCTTTGGCAGCGCTGCTACGGCAGGTTACACGGTCGCCATCCGTATCGTGATCTTTTCCATCTTGCCGTCGTGGGGATTAGGATCGGCCGCAGCTACGCTCGTTGGACAAAATCTGGGAGCGAAACAACCTGACCGGGCGGAGCAATCGGTGTGGCGAGCTGGATTCTTCAACATGTTTTTCCTGGGTGGAATCTCGGTGATCTTCCTGATCTTTGCCCCGCATCTTGTGGGTATTTTCAGTAATGATTTGGTGGTGATCCAATATGGAGCGAATTGCCTGCGGATCATCAGCCTGTGCTACGTCTTGTATGCTTATGGCCTTGTGATCGTGCATGCATTCAATGGCGCTGGAGATACGTTCACGCCCACGATGCTCAATCTCGTTTGCTTCTGGGTCGTGCAGCTTCCACTAGCTTTTCTGCTTTCGCGGCGCTTCCAGTTGGGCCCGAATGGAGTCTTCCTGGCGGTGTTGGCGGCAGAGATCTTGCTGGGAACCAGTTCCATCTACGTCTTCCGGTTAGGACGATGGAAGAAGAAAGTGGTGTAAGACTAGTGACCCTATCCTTCGCAAAAGCGCGAAGGATAGGGTGATTTTTTTCTAGCATTCAAGCCTGGAGCACAAGCAAATCGTGACGCAAACGGTTGAGGTGGGATTGCGAAGAGCGTCTGATTCGCCGGAAATAAGAACTCTCAGCGTCTCCTGGTTCAGTGTAAGTTTCTGCGTTTTCTTTTCCATTGCTGGGTCTCCTTGGATGTTCGAACGTTGAGAACAGATCGATAATTATAGGGCCATTAAAGCTTAGCTTTGCGCAGGCGCAGAGCGTTTCCGATTACCGAAACTGAACTGAAGCTCATGGCTGCGGCTGCATACATGGGTTGCAACAGGCCGCTTGTGCCAAGAAATGGATATAAGATGCCGGCCGCAATGGGTACGCCCAAAATGTTGTAGATGAAAGCAAAAAACAGATTCTGGCGAATATTACGCATGGTAGCGTTGCTGAGGTTGATCGCCCGGGCTATTGCCCGAAGGTCGCCTTTTACCAGCGTGATGGACGCGCTTTCCATGGCCACATCGGTGCCGGTGCCCATGGCGATGCCCACATCCGCTTGAGCGAGAGCGGGAGCATCGTTAATTCCGTCACCCGCCACAGCAACCTTGCGGCCTTCAGACTGCAGGCGCTTCACGATTTCTGCCTTCTTTTCCGGCAGGGCATTGGCCTCAAACTCCTGGATTCCCAACTCACGCGCAATTGCTTCTGCCGTGA
>DASZFK010000666.1:0-5706 GCA_035939855.1 Candidatus Angelobacter sp. | reverse complement strand
GGGAGGTCTAACACGGTATAGAGACGGCAAGTTTACCCGTTTTACACAAAAAGATGGCCCGGTTTCTGTTCGGGTTCGCAATATCTTCGAAGATCACGAGGGCAGCATCTGGTTCAGCACGGAAGAGGGATTGACCCGATTCAGAGACGGCAAGTTCGATAATTTCGCCCTTGAAAGAGGCCCAGGAGGCGCCACAGGAGGAGCTGTCTGCGTTTATGAAGACGCCCACCATGTATTTTGGATCGGTACTTATGGTTCTGGGTTGGTGCGCTTTCAAGATGGCAAGTTCGTCAGTTTTAAGAGGAAAGATGGACTCTTTGACGATTCGATCTGGAGCATCGTGGAAGACGACTCCGGTAATCTTTGGATGAGTTCCAATCGCGGCCTGTTTCGCGCGAGCAAGAACAATCTGAACGATTTTGCTTCCGGCGCGACAACGACGATATCTTCAATTTCCTACAGCACAGTTGACGGCTTGCTGACAACGGATTTTAACGGCGGAGAGCAGGCCACAGGCTGGAAAACTCAAGACGGTAAATTGCTGTTTGCGACAAGCATAGGCCTCGTGGCGGTCGATCCTTCACATCTGCGGCTCAACAAGCTTCCACCGCCTGTGGTCATTGAAGATGCTCTGGTCGACCGGCGCTCCACAGCGAATCAGCACCATGCACCCGTGGGCCGGGGGGAACTTGAATTCCAATTTGCAGGCTTGAGTTTTGTCGCTCCGGAAAAAGTGGTCTTTCGGTACAAGCTCGAGGGCTTCGATAAAGACTGGACTTCCGCCGGAGGGCGCCGCGTTGCTTACTACACCAACATTCCTCCGGGGACTTACCAGTTCCGGGTGCAAGCCGCCAACAATGATGGAATATGGAATGATTCAGGGGCGGCATTTGATCTTTATCTAAAGCCCCACTTCTATGAGACGGTGTGGTTTACCCTGCTGTGCATTTGTGGCGGCATACTGGTAGTCGTGGGGGCTTACCGTCTTCGAGTTCGCCAACTTAAAAATCGACAGCAGGAATTGGTAAGCCTGGTTGACGAGCGCACCAAGGAGCTTCAAGAGGAAATCGTTCACAGAAAAGAGACGGAAAAGCAACTCCAGGAAGAGATTATCGAACGCAACCGGGCTACGGAACATGCCGAAGCTGCGACTCGAGCCAAGAGTGAGTTTCTGGCGAATATGAGCCACGAAATCCGTACTCCCTTGAATGGAGTGATGGCCACACTGGAGCTGGCTGCACAAACGGAGTTGAATGATGAGCAAAAAGAACTGTTGCAAATGAGCCGCGATTCGGCCGACACGTTGCTGTTGGTACTGAATGACATCCTGGACTTTTCCAAGATCGAGGCTGGCAGGCTGAAATTTGAGGAGAGAGAGTTCCAGCTAACCGATACTTTGGCAGACGCGGCTCGTACGATGGCCGTTAGAGCGCACCAGAAGAAACTGGAACTAAACTACATGGTCGGCTCCGATGTTCCGGCCTGGGTGATCGGAGATTCTGTCCGTCTCAAGCAGGTACTCATGAATCTGTTGGGCAATGCAGTGAAATTCACCGAAAAGGGGGAAGTGACGCTGAAGGTGGAAACGGATGAACAGATAGACAACAAAGTGATGTTGAGATTTTCCGTTGCCGATACAGGAATCGGCATCCCCATAGAAAAGCAGGGGGCAATCTTCGAGGCGTTTTCGCAAGCTGATTCATCCGTCAGCAGGCGTTTCGGTGGAACTGGGCTGGGACTGGCTATTTGCGCCAGGATCGTGAATTTGTTCGGAGGACGTCTGTGGGTCGAAAGTGAGGTTGGCAAGGGGTCCACCTTCTATTTTACTGCGGCTTTCACAATGGGCAGGAGCGAAATCCAACGCCATCCTGCCAAACCGGAGTTTCTGCGCGCGCGAAAGGTCCTAGTCGTGGATGACAACCGCACCGCCCTCGGCATTATGGAGCAGATGTTGCGTGGCTGGGGCATGCATGTGACAACTACAACCTCAGGCGCGGCGGGCCTTGCTATGTTGAGGCAAGCGTTTGCCCAAGGCGAGCCATACGATCTATTGCTTTCGGACTGGGAGATGCCGGGAATGAATGGCTTTACTTTGGTGCAGCAAGTCAGCAAGAAAAGGGATCTGGTAGCTGGCGCTCTCCTGATGCTTACGGCGGATAATTTCGTAGATTGCAAGCGAATGGGAGTTGGAGCTTATGTGATCAAGCCGGTCAGGCAGGCCGAGCTGTTGGCAGCTCTTGAAACCCTCATGCGGCCCGGGGACAAGCAGACTATGGATATGGCTGCCGGGAGTCACTCCTCCCCTGAACCTCTCCACTTGAAAATATTGCTGGCTGAAGATAATCCAATCAATGAAAAGCTGGCCGTAAAATTACTCGAGAAAATGGGGCACAAGGTCGCAGTCGCGAACAATGGCAAATTGGCCATGGACTATTTACGAAACAACAATGTCGATCTGGTCTTTATGGACGTGCACATGCCGGAGTTGGATGGCTATGCCGCAACCAGGGCGATTCGCGCATGGGAGAAGACAAGAGCTATGGGAGAACACGTGCCGATTATCGCCATGACAGCCAGCGCCATGGCAGGTGATCGGGAAAAGTGCTTACAAGGCGGAATGGATGGATATGTGTCCAAGCCGATCAGTCAAAAAGAACTCGCTAAGGCCATTGAACACGCGTACGAACTCCTGCAGGGCACACACTTCATCCAGGAAAATCTGAAAACAGCCAGTGTTCATGGATAATGCTGGGGTATCGAGGTGGTTGCCACGAATGTCAATATGAAAGCCAAAGAGGATTACAAAAGCTTTTCGACGACGTGCGAGCACGCGAACGAAAGCGTCTGCGTTCAAAAACCTCTGGATAGTTAGGAAATCGGGTTGCTTTGAACGAATTTCAATTACCCAATTACCAATACCCAATTACCCAATCTCACTCATTCCGCCCAATCCGCAATAAAGATGTTGGTCTCATGCGGCTCTTTCCCGTTGCGATTCGATGCCCACACCAGTTTTTTTCCATCTGAGGTGAACATAGGGAAGGAATCAAAGTCCGGGTAGTAGGTGATCCGCTCAAGGCCGCTTCCGTCTTCATTGATGATGTAGAGATCAAAATCGCGGCCGTTCTTGGGATCAGCCAGGTTTGACGCGAAGATGATGCGTTTTCCATCAGGATGAAAGAATGGAGCAAAGTTGGCAGCGCCGTTATGGGTTACCTGGTGCTTATGCTTGCCATCTGCATCCATCACCCAGATTTCAAGGTTCCCCGGGCGAATCAGGCCGCGGCTGAGCAGGTCTTTGTAATCGGCAATTTCTTTCTCAGTCGTGGGATGTTGTGCGCGGTAAACAATTTTCTTTCCGTCATAAGAAAAGAACGGACCGCCATCGTAACCAAGTTCATGAGTCAACTGCTGGACATGGCTGCCATCGGCATCCATGGTGTAAATGTCCAGGTCGCCGTGGCGGGTGGAGGTGAAGACAATTTTCTTGCCGTCGCGACTGATCGTAGCCTCTGCATCGTAACCAGGAGAATTGGTCAGGCGGCGCAGATCGCTGCCGTCCGGCTTGGCCGTATAAATATCATAAGTATCGTAGATCGGCCACACATAGCCGTGCGAGTAATCGGGCTTTGGCGGGCACTCGGCGCCGGCAGCGTGCGTCGAAGAGAAGAGTATGCGGTTGCCGGCAGGAAAAAAATAACTGCACGTCGTACGGCCCTTGCCGGTGCTAACGAGCTGCGGTGTCGCAGGTTTTCCATCCGGAGTTCCCACCGGGATCGTATAGATCTGGTCGCAGGGAACATCCCCGCCCTGATGTTGGAAGATCAACGAGCGGTCGTCAGCGGAAAAATAAGCTTCGGCATTCTGCCCGCCAAAAGTAAGCTGGCGCACATTGTGGAGATGCTTCTCAGCAGGAAGCGCAAGCGACGAAGACGCATTTGGAGCTTGCTGGCTGTGGCTTGGAGTCATTGCAATGGTGATTCCAAGAACGCACAAAACAAGCTGGACATAAACAGTTTTCCTCATCTATGGCCTCCGGGTTAGGTTGTGTAAGAATTCATTCTGATCAGCGTTCATCCGCGAGAATCAGCGGCAAGATTTTTCTGTTTTTCACCTGCGCTGTTCCAGTTTCACAGTCGTCGTAATTGATTGTCCATCCCGCAGCACCGTGACCTCCACCACATCACCCACTTTGCTGCGTCGCAATGCATCGGTAAAGTCATAGAGATTCTTGATCGGGCTCTCTCCAAAACGAACCAAGATGTCGCCGGCCTTGAGCCCTGACTTGGCCGCCGGTGATCCAGGTCTGACCTCGGAGAATTTGACCCCGTTTTCTATCTGGCCGAAATCAGGGATGGATCCGAAATAAGGCCCATAACCTCCACCGCCTGCGCCGCCTGTTGAAGGTTTGCCTTCGACAACAGAGATAAATGTTGGGCGATCCGGCGCTGAGACCAACTCCTGCGAGACGCTGGCAACCAGCCCGAGCAGGCGCACCGCCGCATCAGGATTGATCTTCTCCCAGGTGTCCGAGGGTTTGTGGTAATCGGAGTGGAGTCCAGAGAAAAAGAAGAGCACAGGAATGTGCTTGGTTGCAAACGACGTGTGATCGCTTGAAGAAAAGCCGCCAGCCGAGTATTCGATCTTCAAGTTCTCATTGTTCTGGGCATGGTCGAGGATGTTTTGGAATGTGGAACCCGTGCCCACTCCGCCAATGTAGATTTTTTCGTCCTGGATGCGGCCAATCATATCCATATTCAGCATGGCCACCGCTTTTTCGAGGGGACGAGTAGGTTCCTTGACCCAGGCGGCTGATCCCAGCAGTCCAAGCTCTTCGCCGGCAAATGACGCGAAGAGGATTCCCCGATGGAGTTTCCCTTTCATCGGCGCAAATTGGCGCGCAAGCTCTAAAACGCCCGCCGTACCAGAAGCATTGTCATCCGCGCCCGGATGAATCTTTCCAATCTGCTCCGGGGCGAGTGAGTGCGAATCTCCACGGCCCAGGTGGTCGTAGTGAGCCCCCACAATCACATATTCCTCTGTCTGGCCGGGAAGGTATGCAAGAACATTGTTGACTCTGGCTCGAAGCAACTCGATATTAACCTCGATGGAGAGGCGCAGGTCGCCGGGAAATGCAAACGAATGTGGCTGGTACGATCCGTTGATCTGATCCTGTAGATCATGCAACGACTTTGCTGCCGCCTGGAACCATTTTTCGGCGACATCATTTCTGGCTTCGACCAGAACGAGGCCGAGGTTCTCGGGGCCTTCCTGGCTTCCGAAAGGAGTGAGCCGATCTTCTTCTCCCTCAGCCAGCTTCCCGTGAACCAGCACAACAGCTTTGGCGCCATGGTTTCTCGCATTGATCGCCTTGGTAATCAATCGCGCGTGCTGGGTAAGACCGTGAACGGCACTCTTCTTAGAAAACTCCGACGGCTCCGATCGAAGAACGACCACGATTTTGTCTTTGACATCGACATGGTCGTAATCGTCATATTCGAGATCTTTGGCCGTTGCCCCATAGCCCACAAACACCACCGGGCCGCTGACTGAGCCGGAAGAAGAGAAGCTGATGGGGAGAAAATCGTCATGCAGCCGTAGCGCGGTCTTGGAATTTCCAGCTTGAACTTGGAAACGATTTGCACCCTTCAACCGCGCTCCCGTAGTTACTGTGAATGGTTGAGAATAAGAATTCACGCCCGCCGG
>DASZFK010000665.1:0-9001 GCA_035939855.1 Candidatus Angelobacter sp. | reverse complement strand
CAAATCGGAGTGGATCGCTCCGGCGGCATTTTGAGCGCGGGAATTTCTGGGGACGGTCCAGGCGCGGCATTCGTCTTCGCCTACAGTAAAGAAGGAGACCACGCCCAGCAATTCATAAGTCTTGCGAATCAACCGCGTGAGTCCGCTCTCCTTCAGGCCATAGCTGGAGAGGAACTCCTGGGCCTCTTCGTCGCTCATATCGGCGAGTTCGGCTTCAACCTTTCCGCAGATCGCGGTGGCTCCTGCGTTTTTGCGGGAGGCAACTTCGGCAAGCTTGTATTTTGCAACCGCGTTTTCGAGGTCCTCGCCAAGAGTGGGCGATTCATTCACATTGACCACGTAAAGAATCGGCTTTTGGCTGAGAAACATGAAGCCGCGAATGCGTTTTTCGTCGTCTGGAGAGATTTCCATCTCGCGTAGGGGTAGTTCTTTCTCGAGATGAACTCTGGCTCTTTGGATCAGATCAAACTCCTTCTCCAGTTCAGATGTCTTCATCTTCTTGAGGTCTTTTTCCACACGCTCGAGCCGCTTTTCCACCTGGCCGAGGTCATTGACAATGAGATCGAAATCGACAGTCTTGATGTCGCGCAGCGGATCAATCTCGCCTACGTGCGGAATCGAGGGATCATCGAAGGCGCGGACGACGTGGGCCAGAGCATCCACGCCGCGAAGGTTGGCAGTGAAGGCGGTTTCCTTCAATGCCTCCTGGCCAATGGCGGCTACATCGGCATATTCCACCGAAGCGTGAACAAGTTTTTTCGGGTTGTAGAGTTCCGCCAGCCTGTCCAAACGATCGTCGGGGACCTTGGCGACTCCCAGATGCGCCTCGCGCGGATTGGCAAAAGTGCGGCTGGAAATGTCGGCTTTGGTCAGGATTTTGAACAGAGATGTCTTGCCAACCTGGGGTAGACCAATGATTCCTGTTTTCATAGCTTGCTGTGGGCTGCTGGCTACTAGCTTCTAGCTAGATCAAGCTGCCTATGCGGTGCTTTCCTTTCATGGAGAAAACGGCGATGCAGATCGAATCAGAGACTGCAACTTGGAAATCTGATTGTAACTGAAGATCGTTGGCGCGGCTTTCTCTGCCCTTCATTATTGACCAATCGCAGCGAGGGCGGCTGCGCTCCATGGTTTTGGTTAGCCAGAAACCGGCAGTTAGGAGCTAGAAGTTTGCCGCGCCGTCAGCGCTACAACCAACAAACCCAGCAACAACACACCGCCTTCCGCCTGGGTTGATCTCTGATGCAAGCGGTTGAACTCCACGCGACGCGCATCGTTTTGCGAGACACTATCGATTACGCCCATCTCTGTTCGCAATGCCTGCATCTTGGGCCCGATCCCAAACTGGGAAATTGCCGTAAGCAGCAGCATAAGCGACACCAGCACATGGGCGGGCGAGAAGATTTTCGCGCGAGCGTATTTTGATAGATTGTAAAAAATTGAGCAGTTCAGGAAGATCAGGCCGGAGACCAGGCCCATCCAATGCAGACGTGTGAGGCTCGGGTTAACCACATTGCCCGCCAGCTCACGGGTTGGCAGGACACCGCTGAAAACTACGGGCGCCAACACGGCGACAAAAAAGATAATCCCTCCGATCCACACGATCAGCGCCAGCAGCATCAAGGTGCGTAGGGCGGTCATACGGGCACGGAGACGCTCTGCAGGATGTCGCGGATGATGCCCTCTGCCTGTTCGGACCGCTTCAACGTTGAAGAATAACGCGCATTGACCACCACGCGGTGCGAGAAGACAGGCACAGCCAAGGACTTGAAATCGGAAGGCGTGGTGAACGTGCGTCCGTCGAGATAGGCCATGGCTTGCGCAGCCCGGTACAGCATGAGCGAACCACGCGGCGATACTCCCAGGGAAAGCGCGTCGGATTCGCGCGTGCGGCGCACCATTTCGAGCGCATAATCGACCAGAGAATCCTCCACCTTGACGCGAGTCACCTCTTCTTGCATGGCCAACACATCCTGTCCTGTCGCCACCGGCCTTACCTGGTCAAGACGGGCAGCCCCGGCTGTGGCACGCAGGATTTCACGTTCGCTCTCTGCCTTGGGATATCCCATGCACACGCGCAGCAAAAACCGATCCAACTGTGATTCCGGCAATGGATATGTGCCATGGTGCTCGACCGGATTCTGAGTTGCAATCACCAGAAAAGGTTGAGGCAGAGGATGAGACAGGCCATCGATGGTGACTTGGCCTTCGTTCATGGCCTCAAGCAACGCCGACTGGGTCTTGGGCGTGGTGCGGTTGATCTCATCGGCCAGCAGCACGTTGGTAAATACGGGTCCGGCCTTGAACTCGAATTGCTGCTCGACCGAGGAATATACCGAGATTCCAAGCACATCGGTGGGCAGCATGTCGCTGGTGAACTGGAGCCGCTGAAATGAACAATCCAGCGCACGCGCCAGAGCATGAGCCAGCGTAGTCTTGCCTACTCCCGGAACTCCTTCAATGAGCAGGTGCCCGCGGGCCAGCAGGGAGACGAGGGCGAGCCGGATGACCTCATCATTCCCCCGAATGATGGTGCGAACGGATTGTTCGAGAGCGACGGCGCGTGCGGCGGTGGAAGACTGAATGGAACTTGTGGCCATTAATTTCGGATTCTACTGTATCTCCATGATGAATTCCTAGAGTACATAGAACGTTTGATTATTGAAAACTTGCGGCCTCTTATTGATATTCCGGCGCTCGTCCTGTCAGGCGCTCAATACGCTTGGCAATGGGAGGATGCGTAGAGAACAGATTTGCCAAGCCCTCGCCAAGCAGCGGCTGCACGATGAACAGATGAGCTGTAGAGGGCGATGCAGCCATTGGGATGCGCTTGGAATAGGCATCGATCTTTTGTAATGCGCGGGCCAGCGCGTAGGGATTGCCGGTATAGTGCGCTCCGGTGGCATCGGCTTCGTACTCACGCGCGCGGGACACAGCGAGTTGAACCAGGGCCGCCGCGATGGGAGCTAGAATCAGCATAAAGATTCCGCCCCCGCGGTCACGGTCATCGCGGCCGCCAAACCAGAAGCCAAGCCGCGCCACCATAGTGATCGCTCCAGCGAGAGTGGCAGCGATGGAGCTTATCAGAATATCGCGATTGCGAACATGGCTTAATTCGTGAGCCAAAACGCCTTCCAACTCCTCGTCATCGAGCAGTCTCAGAGTTCCCTCCGTAACCGCGATCGAAGCGTGATTGGGGTTCCGTCCGGTCGCGAAAGCGTTGGGAGAGTCGGTCGGAATCACGTAAATCTTCGGCATAGGAATTCCCATGCGACCGGTAAACCGCTCTACGACGCTATAAACCCTCGGTAATTCTTCCCTGCTGACAGCGCGGGCCCCGTTCATGGCCAGCGCGATCTTGTCGGAAAAGAAATACGAGACAAAATTCATGACACCGGCCATAACCAAGGCAAGAACCATTCCGTTTTGGCCGCCAAAGTATTCGCCCATGAACAGAGCAAATAGGGTCAGAGCCGTGAGCAGGAATGCTGTCTTTAGGGTATTCATGGTTAAGTAGATGCTAAACCACGGCAAGAGATTCGCGAAAACAGACGCTTCCGGCTCATTGCCAAAACTGCCATAATTGCCAAAATTTAGAAAAACGCCGCATCGGGGTTCCCGGTTTCAATTATGGCAATTTTGGCAGTTATGGCAATTTTGGCAATTCCACAGGGCTTACGCAGTGCTAGACTTTGACAATATGGAAATTAATTTTGCGCCGGAACTAGAGGCTACACTACGCAGGATTGCCTCTGAAACAGGACGTGGAGCAGAAGAGATCGTGCAGGAATCGGTGGCGACTTATCTGAAGCATGATCAATGGTTTAGACAGCAGGTGCAAATCGGCTTGGATCAACTAGACCGGGGCGAATTTATTGAACATGACGAAGTTGTTGCTCGAATCGAGCGTTTGCTCCGCCCTGAATGAAAGTCCGTTGGTCGCCCGCTGCTACCGAGAGTTTTAGCGAGATCGTTAAATACATCCGTCAACAAAACCCTGCTGCAGCACTGCGAGTAGCGCAGAGTATCTATCAAGCTATTGGGCAACTCAAAAAGTTCCCTCATCGGGGCCGTCCAGGCAAAATCAAAGGTACCCGCGAATTGGTGCTCCCTTCGTTGCCATTTATTGTGGTTTATCGAATCAATGAGAACATGATCGAGATTGCCAGAGTTCTCCACGGAGCGCAACGCTGGCCCTAAATTATGGCAATAAAGCCTGCACTGAGGTGCGCCGAAGTGGCATTTATGGCAATTTTGGCAATGCCAGCGCTTTTCGTATCGCCAGTAACTCACCCAAAACTCCTTCAAGTTTCTCGAGCGGTAAAGCGTTGGCGCCGTCGGATTTGGCCTGCGCTGGATTGTCGTGGACTTCCATAAAAATTCCATCCACTCCCGCAGCCACCGCCGCCCTCGACAGCAGCGGAATGAACTCTGGCTGACCTCCAGAGACCGCCTGGCCATTCGCTCCCGCAGAAGGAAGCTGGACTGAGTGCGTCGCATCGAAAACTACCGGGGCGAAGCTTCGCATGATGGCTAGGGAGCGCATATCGACCACGAGATTGTTATATCCGAAAGAACTGCCTCGCTCGGTCAGAAACACGTTGTTGTTTCCCGACTCTCGAACCTTTTCAACGGCATAGCGCATGTCCCAGGGAGAGACAAACTGGCCTTTCTTGATGTTGATGGCTTTGGCGTTTCGCCCTGCGGCCACTAGCAGGTCGGTCTGGCGGCAGAGGAAAGCTGGAATCTGGACTACGTCCACCACCGCTGCAACCTGCGGAACATCGACTGCCTCGTGCACGTCGGTGAGAACGGGGACACCCGTTGTGTCCTTAACCTTTTGCAGGATGCGCAGGCCTTCCTCCAGGCCAGGTCCGCGAAAGCTCTTGAGAGAGGTACGGTTGGCTTTGTCATAAGAGGCTTTGAAGATGTAGGGCAGGCGCAACTTGCGGGTTATGGCGCTGATTGCTTCCGCCATTTTTATGGCATGAGTTTCACTCTCAATAACACAGGGGCCGGCAATCAGAAAAAGTGCGGAAGAGCCGATTCTCACACCGCCGGCACTGAATGAATGTTGTTCTGACATTTTTGGACTTATGTTCTCACGATGCGTTCCGGGCGATGGAACAATTCCAACTCTTCATTCATTCGGCCTTCTCGGCGCACGCTGCCATTTTCATAAGCTGCTTTCACAAACGCACTGAAGAGAGGATGCGGTTCAAGCGGTTTCGACTTGAATTCGGGATGGAATTGGCAGCCCAAAAAATAAGGATGATCAGGAAGCTCGATGATCTCCACATAGGTCCCGTCGGGAGTCGCGCCAGTGATCTGCAATCCGGCGCCGGTGAGGATGGCCTCGTACTCGCGATTGAATTCGTAGCGATGACGGTGCCGTTCGCTGATTTCGGTCGCGGAGTATGCCTTGGCCGCCAGGCTGTTGGGCGTCAGCTTACATGGCCACGCGCCCAGGCGCATGGTGCCACCCAGTTCGTCGATGCCGCGCAGTTCACGCAGTTTATAAATAATGCGATGTGGGGTGCCGGGATTGAATTCGCTTGAATCGGCTTCGTCTAGCCCGCAGACGTTACGTGCAAACTCGATGCAGGCAGTCTGCATGCCCAGGCAAATGCCGAAGTATGGAACCTTGTGTTCGCGAGCATAGCGAATGGCGTTCAACATGCCTTCGATGCCGCGCTTTCCGAAACCACCGGGAACCAGGATGCCATCAAAACCCGCCAGTTGGATTTCGTAGTCGCGGCTGGTGTGATCTTTTGTTTCCAGGCCCTCGGCCTCAACCCAGGTCACATTTAATTTCAGGTTGTGGGCGACTGCGCCGTGGACCAGCGCTTCTTTCAGAGACTTGTAAGAATCTTCGTACTCGACATACTTGCCGACGATCCCGATGTGGACCTCGTCCTTGGGGTTGTAGACACGATGGACAAGGTCTTCCCAGCGACCAAGGTTGCGGTCCTTGGATTCCATGCGCAGATAGCGAAGTAATAGTGTATCCACGCCTTCACGAGCGAACACCAGCGGCACCTCATAGATCGAAGCAACATCTTTGGCGGTGATGACGGCTTCGTCTTCCACGTTGCAAAAGAGCGCGATCTTGCTCTTCAGTTCGCGGGAAAGGAATCGGTCGGTGCGGCACAGCAGAATGTCCGGCTGGATTCCAATGCTCAATAGCTCTTTCACTGAATGCTGAGTGGGCTTGGTCTTCAATTCACCCGCGGCCCCAATCCAGGGAACCAGGGTTACATGGACGAAGATCGTGTTGTCGCGTCCCATCTCCTGCCGCATCTGGCGGATGGCCTCCAGAAACGGCAACGATTCAATGTCGCCAACCGTCCCGCCAATCTCGACGATGGCGATGTCCACCTCCTGTCCCACCTTCTTCATTGCAGCTTTGATTTCGTTGGTGACGTGAGGAATGACTTGCACTGTTTTGCCGAGATAATCGCCACGGCGCTCTTTGGTGATGATCTGTTCGTAGATTCGTCCGGTGGTCAGGTTGTTGTCGCGGGAAAGCCGAGCATGAGTAAAACGCTCGTAGTGGCCAAGATCGAGGTCCGTCTCGGCTCCATCATCGGTCACGAAGACTTCACCATGTTGAAAAGGCGACATAGTGCCGGGATCGACGTTGAGGTAAGGATCAAACTTCATCAGATTGACCTTGAGCCCCCGGCTCTCCAGCAGGCAGCCCATCGAGGCCGCCGCCAAGCCCTTTCCGAGTGAAGACACAACACCGCCGGTCACGAAAATATATTTCGCTGCCATGGGACCTCGATTCTTGGAATGGAAAATTGGGGTGCGACTCCCCGGCTCGTGTAAGACTTGTACGTGCCGCCGAAGCAGTCGTAGGGGTGCACAACCAATTATGCCAGAAAACAGAGTGCATGGGAACGGATTTTTGGTTGTGGAAAACTTGGGGACTGGGTAATTGCGTAATTTTGTAATTGGGTAATTTGTGCCATTGAATACGCTGCTTATTCAGAAAGGAGCTTATTTCTCATCAGCAATTTGAATTTTCAAATCAGGCGGCTTGCACACAAGCAGCGTAAGCCTCGATCGTAAATTTCGTAGCCGATGCCATCCCTTAAAGTCCTGGCTATGTATCCAGGATTAGGTGTTTACGTTGTCTTATGCGATCGCCTGCGCGTGCTTGCGGTTCGGTTTGGGGCTTGGCATAACTTCAGCGATACCGGACAACACAACCGGTTCACGATCTGGAAACTCGACGACGAGAGATAGATGTCCGCCCATGGCTTCCACGTATTCACGCAGCGTGGAAATTAGAAGATCGCTGCGCTTCTCGATCTTCGAAACGCCCTCCTGTCCGATCCGCAAAGACTTAGCGACTTTCTGCTGAGTTAGCTTGCAGGCTTGCCGAAGCTGCTGAAGTGTCATTTCCTCAGCAATAAGTTGGGCCGCCCGAGTCTCAACTTTCTTACGCTGCGCTGGATTGAGTTTGCTAATGATGTCATTAACGTTTTTGGGCATACTTACTTCCTTCCATTGGTCTTTTGTTCTTTGGATCTTAATCGGTTTAGATGTGCGTCGAACCTTTGATCAGCTTTTGCAATGAGCTGCTTATAAAAATTCTTTTGGCTGACCCCTGATTTGTCACCAGCTACAAGTATGATCGCCTTGCGCTTCGGATCGAACGCGAAAGCCACTCTCCATTCACCATTGGCCGCGCTAAAACGCAACTCTTTCATATTCGGATGACGAGAACCGTTGAGCGTATCCACACGGGGTCGCCCCAGTTGAGGCCCAAATTGCTGTAAGAGTCTTGAGAGGGCGAGGATTTCAGTCCGCACATCCTCGTCCAGATCGGCAAATTCCGGGGCGAATTCATCACCGATTTCAACGACCCAATTCACTCCCAAACAGTATGCCTTATAGTGCATTATGCTGTAAAGTGCATGGAGGATTTAAAATGGTCTGCGCTGCTTGAATTTGCATCTAAGCTAAAAGCAGAATTCCTGTTGATTTATGCCGTTGTTTTTAAAGTTCATTCGCTCCTTATTCATGTTGGTCTTTGTCTCTGCCACCCTTTCTGTTATCGCTCAGCAAAACCCTGAACGGCTGGTCCTGAAAGACGGCAGCTTCCAGGCGGTAACCAAATACGAGATCGTTGGCGACCGCGTGCGCTATTACAGCGCGGAACGATATTCCTGGGAAGAATTGCCCAAGAGCCTCGTGGACTGGCCGGCCACAGAAAAGTACAACCAGGAGCGACGCTCGGCGCGTACCAGCAGCGTTGTTCAGTTAGGCCATCAGGAAGAGGCCGATCGGCTAGCAGATGAAGCAAAGACTCCCATGGCAGCTCCAGGATTGCGATTGCCGGATGGAGGCGGGGTCTTTCTCCTCGACAAATTTCAGGACAAACCCGGCCTGGCGGAGTTGGTGCAGAGTGGTGGTGAGCTTAATAAACAGATGGGAAAAAACATCCTGCGCGGAGCTCTGAATCCATTGGCGCTTTCTTCCAAGCAGAGCATCGAGCTTAAGGGCGACCATGCTCGCATTCAATCCCACGTGACTCAGCCGGAGATCTTTGTCAGCGTGGATTCTGGCGATAATAGTGACAATCCAAAACCTGCGGAGCAGGTCAGCGACCGCTATCGCATCGTGCGGCTTGAGCAGAAAAAAGGTATACGCGTCGTTGGCAACCTGAAGATTGCCGTCTATGGCAAAGTCAGCCAGCAGGAAAACTGGATTCCCACGATGAGCACTCCCACTGGAGAATGGATCAAAGTGACTCCAACCCAGCCTCTGCCACGGGGTGAATACGCTCTGGTGGAGATGCTCGACAAAAAGCAGATTAATTTATACGTATGGGACTTTGGAGTCGACCCAAGCGCCCCAGCCAATCCCGGTATGTGGACCCCGCGACAACCCACCCAAACGCAAACCGGAACGAACGACACGCCGGTGTTGGAGAAGAGACCGCCGAAGAACTGAAGACATTTGGTAATTGGGTAAATTGGTAATTGGGTAA
>DASZFK010000664.1:0-6332 GCA_035939855.1 Candidatus Angelobacter sp. | reverse complement strand
GTCTTCGTAACTGCGGAAGATACAGACAGGACGTTGTTGGCCGGTACCGAGAACGGTTTGAAGGTGGTTCGCGACGGCAGGGTGATCCGCAGCTTTACCATTCGAGACGGACTGGCCAGCAACACCATTCATGCGCTGTATCGGGACCGCGAAGGGAACTGGTGGATCGGCAATCGCGATGGAGGACTCACCCGCTACAAAGATGGAAATTTTACGATCTTTACGCAAAAAGACGGGCGGCCTTACCGGGTGCGGGTCGTTTTTCAAGATCATGAGGGGGGGATCTGGTTTGGCACGGAAGAAGGCCTGGCACGTCTGAAAGATGGCGCATTCCAGAGCTTTGACAATCCAAGCCTTTTGGCCGGAGGCGCTACGTGTATCTATGAAGACGCCGACAATGTAATGTGGTTCGGGACTTTTGGATCAGGCTTGGTTCGGTATCAAAATGGGCAGTTTACAACCTACCGGGTCAGAGATGGTCTTTTCGACGATACGATATGGAGTCTCCTGGAAGACAGCCGGGGCTATTTCTGGATGAGCTCCGATCGCGGGCTTGCCCGCACGCGCAAAGCCGACCTCAACGATTTCGCCGCGCACAAGAGCCAAGCTTTTCATTCCGCATCCTTTGGCCTGGCCGATGACCTGCCCACCACCGACTTCAATGGTGGCGACCAGGCTACGGGATGGAGAACATCCGATGGCAAACTGCTGTTTGCAAGCGGCAAGGGAGTCGTAGAGGTAGACCCGGGAAAACTGACTCCCAATCCAGTGCCTCCACGCGTAATGATCGAGACGGTGCAGGTCAACAGCACCTTGCTGACGGGGACCGAAGCCCCTGCCGGGGTAGGTGAACTGGATTTCCATTTTGCCGCTCTCACTTTTGTAGCGCCTGAAATGGTGGATTTCAAATACAAGCTGGAGCCTTTTGACAATGATTGGAAATACGTGAAGGGCAAGCGCGACGCCCACTATACCAATATGGGGCCGGGTAAATATAGCTTCCACGTGAGTGCGGCCAACAGCGACGGCGTCTGGAACGAAACTGGAGCAATCTTCGAGTTTTACCTCGAGCCGCGTTTCTATCAGAATGGCTGGTTCTACGTGCTTATGGGGCTGGCCGCGGCATTCACCAGTTTGGGTATCTACCGGCTGCGAGTACGGCGGATTCGGCGCAGGGAAGCGGAGCTGGTCCGGCTGGTTGATGAGCGCACAAAAGAACTTCAGCAGGAAGTGCTGGAGCATGAGAAAACCGAGGAGGCATTGCATTCCGCCAAAGACGCGGCGGAGGCGGCCACCCGAGCCAAGAGCGAATTCCTGGCCAACATGAGTCATGAGATCCGCACGCCCCTCAACGGGGTAATGGGCATGCTCGACCTGATGAAGCAGACGCCGTTCACCGCCGATCAGGGCGAGCTGTTAGGAATGGCCCAGGATTCAGCCAATACCTTGCTGGTGGTGATCAACGACATTCTGGATTTCTCTAAAATTGAAGCCGGCAAGCTGGAATTCGAGAACCGCGACTTCGATCTGGCGGAGGCGGTTGCCGAGGCGGCCCGCACCATGGCCTTGAAAGCCCACCAGAAAAAGCTGGAAATTGCTTACTGCCTGTCTCCGGAAATTCCGCCCCACCTGGTGGGCGATGCATCACGCCTCAAACAGGTGCTGATCAACCTCATTGGCAACGCCATCAAGTTTACCCATGTAGGAGAGGTGGTGTTGCAGGTGCAGGTGGTGCGTCAGAATGGGTTGGAAGTCGAATTAAAATTCTCGGTTTCCGATACCGGGATCGGCATTCCGGAACCAAAGAGGCGCCTGATCTTCGAAGCTTTCGAGCAGGCTGACGCCTCCATTACGCGGAAGTTCGGGGGAACGGGATTGGGTCTGGCCATTTGTTCGCGCATCGTCCAATTCATGGGGGGGCAACTGTGGCTGACGAGCGAGGTTGGCCAGGGATCAACGTTCTTCTTCACGTCAAAATTCATGATAGGAGCAGCCCCCGGCCTGGCCGATGAATACAAGGGCGAGCTGCGCGGCACAAAAATATTGATCGTGGATGACCATCGCATCAACCGTGAAATCCTGCAACACATGGTAAGCGCCTGGGGAATGTTGCCGATCATGGCGGAATCCGGCGGTGAAGCACTGAGGTTGTTGTATCAGGCGGCTGCCGCCCGCGACCCGTTTCCATTGCTGCTGGCCGATCATCGAATGCCAGGCATGAATGGTCTTGAATTGGTGCAAAAGATAACTCTTCGTCCGGAGCTGGCGGCCACTGTCATGATGATGCTTACTTCCGACGATTACCATGGCACAGCCTTGAGATGCGCGGAGATGAATGTTGGAGCGTACCTGATCAAGCCGATCAAGCAATCCGAGTTGCTGGCCGCCTTGCGCCGCGTGATTGCCTCAGCGAAGGAATTGGCTGCAGCCGCGCCCATTGCCCCCAGCGCTCCCAAGTATTCGATTGCCGACGGGCTCAAGATCCTGGTGGCCGAAGACAACATAATCAACCAAAAGCTAGCCAAGAGGTTGTTGGAAAAAATGGGCCATCATGTGACGGTGGCGCAATCTGGCCTGGACGCGCTGGAGCAAGTGCAAAGACAAACAGTTGATCTGATTCTGATGGATGTCCAGATGCCCGAAATGGACGGCTTTGCCGCGACCCAGGCCATCCGGGAGTGGGAGAAAGACATGGGATCGCATATTCCCATCATTGCCATGACGGCTCATGCCATGAAGGGAGACCAGGAGATGTGCCTGAGCGTGGGCATGGATGGCTACATCACCAAGCCCATCAACAGCAAAGGCCTGGAAAACACCATTCAGGAAGTCCTGCAATCGCTGGAGAAGGATAGGGCCGGGGCGCTGTGAAGGAAGCACTCAGCAGTCAGCATTCAGCCAGAGCAATTAGCAAATAGCAATTAGCCGAAGGGCGCCCGATTCTGAGACACGCGATCAGATGCTTGCCAGGAAAGCATATTGGCACGATTATGTTTTGGCTCTGAAGGTTTGGCTAATTGCTATTTGCTAATTGCTAAGTGCTTACTTCTGAGTCACTGCAAGAATGCGGGCGCGCAGGTCGTTGCGATTGAAGGGTTTTACGATGTAGTCATTGGCTCCGGCGGCGTAACCTTCCTGAATGTGCTCCGGCTCTTTCCGCCCGGTCAACAGGATGACATGAGGTTCGGGAAAGAGATGAGCTGTGCGAATCCAGCGGCATAGTTCAATGCCGCTTATTCCAGGCATCTCCCAATCAAGGATGCAGATATGAATGCCTCCTGCGTGCAGGATCTCTCGTGCCTGCTCGCCGTTGTCTGTGGAGATCGCTTCATGCCCCCAGTTGGTCAGCGAAGCTTCCATCAAGTGGCGGGAGACGCTCTCATCTTCCGCAATCAATATTTTGAATTTTTGCATTTTTAGGATGGCATGAGTGCCTCTTGGGATAGTAGTAGACATCCACAATTTTGCCCAGAATTTTTCTAGAGCGTGTTTCATAAATACCGTTCCGAATTCTTGGGTGGAAGAGCAGGCCTTCAGGCCTGCGTAACTGGCCCTTAAATGACCGGGCTTCAGCCCCGGTGGCGAATTGCTCCTATTTATGAAACACGCTCTAGCGGCACTTCCCCGGGCGGCGCGTATCGTGTATCGCCCACATCAGTCTTGAGCCGGATTATTCATGAAAGACATTGCAAAATTGTGGTTGTTGTCCCTAACTAGAAGCGATCTCATAAATGTCATAACCGGCATGTAGAATTTGCCTCAGGGGCTGAAGCCCCGATTTTATTGGGCATCTACGGCACGGCTGAAGCCGCGCCCCTTCAAAGCTATTTATGAGATAGGTTCTAAAGAAACCGACAGCTACTTATACGTGATCTTCATTCTGTCTACATAAACGCCGTAAGGAGTCACTTGGCCATTGCTGTCGAGCTGGAAGGCATTGGTGAATTGGTCGTTGGCGCCGGAGAAGAATGCGCTGTGAGTCATATTGACGGTATAGCGGATGCCATCCACGGTAAGTGCGTCGTGGAAGACAGTATGGGTGGTTGTGTCGTTATGATATTCAGCCATGAGGTGGTGCCACGTTCCGGCGCTGAAGCGTTGGAGCGGGATGCCGGCTGATTCCCATGCTTTCGCGCCGTAGTTGAAAACCCGCCAGAGATTGTCGCCATAGTCGGCCTGGAAGGCAAAATTGTAGATCCAGCCACCCGATATCTGCTGGCACTCAAATTCGATGGCTTGCGGCGCATTTTCTGAGCCGCTGGGAATGAAGAGGTCAAACTCGTAAGTCAAAGAAGCGAACTGGTTCGAAACCACAGCGTGAGGGATGTACCAGTAGGCATTCGTGTACGGTACAGTTGCCGCGATCGAAAATTGTGTGGCTGAGCCATCTTCGCTGGGGGCGGGAAGATTGGGGGTTACGGCGTAATGGGCAACCGACCCTGTGCCTCCGCTATTGCCGCATGCGCCGCAGGTAAGCCAATTATTCGAATCCTCAATATTGTCAATCACTGTGGGGCCGCCAGTTGTAGGCGTGGGTGAGGGTGAGGGCGTGGGTGTGGGCGTTGGAGACGGTGTTGGTCCGGGAGTCGAAGGCGGCTGGGTGCTCTGGGCGCTGACGGTGACAGGTGCCATGCTGCCACCGCAAGAGGTTAGTGTTAAGGTTACAAGGACTAAGAGTGCCCAGATCAAGACCGCGTGCAAAACTGATGCGGACCGCAAGTGCTTCAAAGGAAACCTCCGGCAGTACTTACCTTGGTTGTCGGTATTGGCCGGAGGACACTTTAGCTCGAAGCAGACACATCGGTAATTACGTCAAACACCTAAGAAGGGGATTACGTTAGGCCAATGTGCGCAGTCATTGGAGAATTAACAGGTAGAAGAGTTTGGGAAAAAACAGGAGAGTCGGAAAACAAAAAAAGGGCGTGAGTTTTGCCGAACTCACGCCCTCAAGGCCAGCTATGCTCGCGTCGGTTGCACTTCCCGCTGAGTACCTGTAAAAGGAATCGTCCGGGATTGCTGGCTAAACATATCGGAGCTTATGAACAAGTCCCGCGTTGCCATGAAATCGTATGAGGACAAACTGAACGGCCAATGCCTGAATAGCACCCGCCCGGAAGGTGGTATACGTCCTTTTCTTAATAAAGGGTGCGTTTAGCGCTAAAAAATATAGGGAAAGAAAGATTTTTTTACATCAAGGTGTCTCCCTGGCTGGGGCGGGCCGACAGACGCCAGGCAAAGGACTGTTTTTGAACCAGCGGCAACCTGCCTTTAAAGAGATTGCTTTCTGCGCTGCTCTCCCCGAAGATGATGAGCTGTTTTCCCGGGACAGCTCTTGCTTCATGGAATCTTTGCTGCAAATTTCCGATCTGAGCGTGAACTACGTCACGGCGCGTGGGGAACACATTCCTGCGCTTCGCAACGTTGACCTGGAGATTTGCGCCGGAGAAACCGTCGGTGTTTTGGGAGAATCGGGCTCGGGGAAGAGTTCGTTAGCGCTGGCTCTCTTGGGCCTGCTGCCCGGCAACGCCCGGGTAACCTCCGGGAGAATCCAGTATCGCCAGCGCAACCTGCTCCTTGCGGCCCAGGAAGAGCTTAGGAGAATTCGAGGCGCTGAGATTTCCCTCATTTTTCAAGAACCTGCCCGGGCCTTGAATCCTGTTTTGCCGGCGGGCATGCAGATCAGTGATGTCTTAAGGGCTCATCGGACGGTGAGCAAGCCCCAGGCTGCGGACGAAACCCGAGCGATGCTACGCGAGATGGGATTTGCAGAGCCGGAGCGGATCGCGCGCGCTTGTCCCCACCAGCTCAGCGGCGGCCAGCAGCAGCGGGTGGCCATTGCCCAGGCACTGATATGCAGACCCATGCTGCTCATTGCCGATGAACCTTTAAGCTCGCTGGATACCGTGACCCAGGCGGAAATACTGGAACTGCTGCAGCGGCTCAAGCAAGAGCTGGGCTTAGCCATGCTGTTTATCACGCACAACGCAGCCTTGCTGGCGTCCCTGGCCGGCAGAATTACGGTGATGCGCCACGGTCAAGTTGTGGCCGGCGGGACCCAGAAGGAGGTAATGCAGTTGGCGGATCCGTATGTGCAGGAGATTATTTCGCCGGTCAAGGTTCTGCCGGCCACCATTCCTTTCGCCCCAAGCGACGAGAAACCACTGTTGCAGGTCCGCAATTTGAGCAAGCAGTTTCGACAGCAGAGGGTTTTTTCGCGAAAGAAATTTACCGTCCAAGCTCTGGAGAATATTGACATTACTCTACACGCAGGCGCCACGGTGGCCCTGGTAGGCAGGTCTGGCTCAGGAAAATCTACGCTGGCCAAATGTATT
>DASZFK010000663.1:0-13255 GCA_035939855.1 Candidatus Angelobacter sp. | reverse complement strand
ACAGTGAAAATTTGCGCAAGAGAGAAGACATTTGAGATTAGTACTACAGATGACGGCTCCTGCTTTCACTGGCTTGGGTAAGCGATGGCGCCCAACATGAAATGGTTTCCGAAAACATCCCCATTCCTGTACTCCGCGCTTCCATGAGGAGGCTGAATTGATAGAAGATGCCTTTGTCCCACCAACCTTTTTCAACTTCAGATTTCATGATCTCAAGGGCCTTCTCGACTGATAGAGCCTTACGATAGGGCCTGTCAGTGACCAGGGCATCGAAGACATCGACAATTTGCAGCACCCGGGCCGTAAAAGGTATCTCCTGGCCCTGAAGACCGTCGGGATAGCCCGATCCATTAAATTTCTCGTGATGGTGGCGAATGATCGGAAGGACAAGGCTGAATGACTTGAGTGGCGCACAGATGCGTTCGCCAATCACCGGGTGGGCCTTCATTATTTCCCACTCTTCATTGTTCAATGGTCCCGGCTTGAGCAAGATCGAATCCGGTATGCCAACCTTGCCAATATCGTGAACGATGCCGGCAAGCCGCAGGGCGGTGCAGTATTCCTGGGAGAGTCCTAAACGGGTCCCTAACTGGACGGCGTAATCAGAGAGGCGGGCACAGTGGCCTTCAGTGTAGGGATCTTTTGCTTCGATGCTGAGGGCCAGGGCAATTAATACAGATTCGGCCCGTTCGAGTTCGTCGGTATGTGCCTTTAATTTAAGAAGCGAGCGGACACGAGCCACCAGTTCAATGCGCTCCACGGGCCGCATCAGAAAATCGTCGGCCCCAGCCTCGATTCCCCGAACCCGGTCTTCGACTTCCGATAGACCTGTAATAAAAATGACTGGAGTCAAACAACTTTCCGGATCCTGCTTGATTTTTCGGCACACCTCGAAGCCGGTCATGCCTGGCATTACGACATCGAGCAACACCAAGTCCGGTTTGAGGCGTGCGAACTTATCCAATGCTGCCGGTCCATCTTCCGCCTGGACGACATGCCATCCTTCCTCGGTCAGCATCTGTTCTAATATGGACCGATTTTGCTCTACATCATCAACGACCAAGATGACTTCAGGATGTGATTGGGTGACTGACGGCAACATGGTTAAACTTCCTTTCCAAACATACAATCGGCAGGCCGATAGGAAACTTAAGGTGGACATTTGTTGGCTTGGTGGAGAGAGTGGAATCTAGCATTAAAGGTTTTTATCGAGCAGTTTCTAGCCTGAGACACTTCGCTGGCCCTGCCTACTACTGCCTTTTGAGATTTTGGCAATGAAGCCTGCACTGAGCCGAGCCGAAGTGGCAATTTTGGCCAAATGCCCAGTTCACCTCTTGATGATGGTACCTATGGTATATAGTCTGTAACTGTTGCACTCATTTCATGAACACCATGCCGCTGAAGGTGCTTATCGTCGAAGATGATCCAATCATCCTGGAACTCATGAGCGACGTATTTACCGCTGTAGAAGTACAGGTCGAGCCGGTAAGCGACAGCCAGACTGCGGCCTCTCTGGTGCAAGCGCAGAGATTTGATGGAATCTTTCTCGACCTTAACATGCCCAAAATGGGCGGTCTTGAGCTTACGCGGCACATTCGACAGTCGTCGTGGAATAAATCAACACCGATTATCGTAGTGACCGGCGGATTCGGCACGCAGACGATGCAGTCGGTGTTTGACGCTGGAGCTACTTTCTTTCTGCAGAAGCCGGTGGACAAACATAAGCTGCTACGGCTCTTTCGGGTCGCGCAGGGAGCGATGGCCGAGATGAGACGGAAATGTATACGTGTTTCGCTGGAAACCCTGGTTACCTGTGAAAGCCGCGGAATCACCACCAGCACAATGAGCCGCGACATCAGCGAGGGTGGAATTTTGGTCGAGGCGGATGACCTGAATATCGGAGAGCACGTAAAGCTGTCATTTCAATTGCCGACCGGGTCAAAGGGTATTGTTGCCGCCGGGTTGGTCGTTCGCCAATATGGGAGACAGCGAGCCGGCATTCAATTTCTAAATATCACGCCAAGTATACGCGATCACATACGCGACTATGTTTGCCAAGGTGGCAGCTAAATATAAGAGCCGCGGGCAAGTTGAAATGAATCCCCTATGGCTTGATAACTGCGGCTCCATCGATCGCGTCGTTTTTCACAGCTAGCAGGGCTTCATTGGCTTGGTCGAGTGGAAATACAGTGACTCTGGGGCGGAGATTGATTTCAGTTGCGAGCTGAAGGAAGTCTCGAGCATCGGAACGGGTCATATTGGTTACACTGCGAATCTGACGCTCTCCCCACAACAGACGGTCGTAATCGAACTCCGGAATGTGATCTAAGTGAATGGCGTTGATGGCAACGACACCGCCTTTGCGGACGCTGGCGAGAGCCGCGACAACTACGTTTCCGCTCGGGGCAAAGGTAATAGCGCGGTCGAGTCTTACCGGCGGCTGATCGTTTTCCTTACCGACCCAGATTGCACCCAGGGATGCCGCGAGCTGGCGGTGCGATTCGCCTCGCGTCGAGACGTAGACCTCGCATTTCCAAGCCTGAAGGACTGCTATCGCCAGATGGGCCGAGGCTCCAAACCCGAATAGTCCTACACGCTCGCCGCCTCTGACCCCGGCCACGCGCAGGCTACGAAACCCAATGATGCCTGCACACAACAATGGCGCTGCCTGCAAATCATCAAGCGCAGATGGCAACGGTACGACAAAGTCAGTTCGCGCCGTCGCGTATTCGGCGTATCCGCCATCCACTGTATATCCGGTGAAGGTAGGAGAATCGCACAGGTTTTCAAAGTCCTGTTGACAGTACCAACAGCTTCCATCCACGCCGCCGATCCACGAAACACCAACCCGTGTGCCGGCGGGCAATTCGGCCGTAGCTCCATCCGCAATCTCGCCTACGATTTGATGGCCAGGAATAATGCTTTGATGAAGAGGCGGCAAATCGCCTTCCACGATATGGAGATCAGTGCGGCAAACGCCACACGCGCGCACGCGAAGCAGAACCTGGCCCGATTTGATATTCGGACGCGAGACCTGCGCGATTTGTAGAGGCCGGCTGGAAATATCTTGCGGTATCGTGAGTACCGCTGCCTTCATCGGGGTTCTGGTATCGCCCATGGGGTCCTGTCCTTGTTTACTTTCAATAAACGCGCAAAGCAAATCCCAGTCAAGAAGGCATGGCTTCCGGCCCGCGTGCCATTACCTCCGTCACTCCAGTAATGCAAAGTCTTTTGTTTCTAATGATTTGAAGTGTGTTATGCTGCAAACGGATTGGTGTGTTCTTATGGCGCTGCTTCTGGCAAGACTTCCGTCGATCCTTATTCTCGCCGTGTTGGCAGGAATCTTCGTGAGCCTGCGCCGCCACGTAAAGTCTCCTCGTCTAACCCTGTGGATTGCAGCTTGGATATTGGTTTTTATTCATGTAGTTGCCCAGGGTTTTGAGCCAAAAGACATTCCATTAGGAACGCCTTCTTTCTCTCTTGGGCTAACTGTCGCCATCGATTACGGAGCCGTTCAGCTTTCGGCAATGTTTTTCATTGCGTCCCTCGCCACGTTCTACGATGACAGGAAGAGGACGTTTGGCCTGTTGTGCTTCAACGGCCTGCCCGTATTGATCTATTCGGTTGCCATCGCATTCAACGTAAATGCTTCGGCGCTTTATATCGCTTGCCTGTTCACCTCGTTCTTCGGAGCACCCGCCTTCGCTTTGTATTTCCGGCGCAAAGACAACCCGGAAAAACTTTTCTGGGTGCCGATTTGCCTGGTACTGGGCACGTGGGCCATCTACAAAGCCTGGCAGGGTGATCACGACTTTGGGTTCAACGCTACGCTGACTGCAGGTTTCGCTCTTCCAGGTGTGCTCTTTCGCCGGCGTTACCGCCGTTGGTCACCGGGTGTAGTCACCAGCATGGGCGGCTTTCTGCTGTGGGGAGCGGTCTTTCCAGTCGGCGCTTTGTTGGACAAGTATTATCCGGTCCTGTCGGCCCACATCAACCCCGAGCTCTGGAACACTCCTAAATACCTGGTCGCGTTTGGAATGATCCTGGCGCTGCTGGAAGAAAAATCGGCGGTGCTGGAGTCTTCCCGTGAGAGGGAGCACAAGCTCAACGAGCAACTCCAGAAATTTGCGCGCATTACCTCTCGCCTGCTGACTGGGGTGGAAGTAAATTCGCTTTGCAACGATATCGCTCATGCGATCACCGAAACCAGCACCTTCCGGCGAGCCGTGATCTTGCTCACAGGCGATGATCGCGCCTTGTTTGTTGCGGGATCGAGCGGGATGGACGAGCAGAACGCCGCCGAACTCAGACAAAAATGCACCCATTGGAGGATCGACAGTCTTGCCGAAATGTGTAGTATCGGCCAGAAGATCGGACAGAATTCATTTCTACTCACGCCCGAACAGGCGCAGAAATACAACTGCGTTCGCAGCAAATTGGAGTATCCGCCAAATCCCTATTGGGTGAATGGAAATAAACTCTTCGTTCCGCTACAGTCCACGCGGGGAGCCCATGTAGGATGCATCTCGCTCGACGATCCCCGCGATGTTTCCCGGGTAACCGCCGAGGAGATGTCGAAGATCGAGCTTCTGGCCGGCGACCTGGCGGTTACCATTGACAACACCACGTTGCATCGCCAACTGGTCCGTTCAGAAAAGCTTGCTGCCATTGGTCAACTGGTGGCCGGAGTAGCGCACGAGTTGAATAATCCTTTGGCCTCTATTGTGGGATATTCGGAGCTTCTCACCGACGAAGTCACTGACGATAATTCCCGCCGCAAGCTGGAAAAATTGATGCGTGAGGCCCAGCGCATGAAGCGCATCATCGAGAACCTGCTGCGCTTTGCCCGGCAGAACCACCTGGAGAAGAAATCCGCAAATATCCAGGGATTATTGCAGGAAGTCGTCTCCTTGCGCGAATATCACCTGCGCAACCATAACATCGCTGTGCAGATCGATATCGAGGACAACCTGCCATCAGTGGCCCTTGATGAAGACCAGTTCAAGCAGATCCTCCTCAATCTGCTGAACAACTCTATTGATGCTTTGGAACACGCCTCCCGCAAACGCATCCACATTGAAGCTTCCCACATCGGAGACCGCGTGCTGGTGCGGTTCGACGATACCGGCCCGGGATTTGCAAACTTGAATCGCGCCTTTGATCCTTTCTTTACAACGAAGCCGGTTGGCAAAGGCACCGGACTGGGACTCAGCATCTGCTACGGCATTGTGAAGGAGCACGGTGGAGATATCTACGCTGTCAATCGAGAGCCGAACGGCGCTCGCATTGTCCTGGAATTGCCTGTCTATTCACCCGTGGTTTCAACTGCAGCAAGCTAGAATTTTTGTGGACGATGTGGACACGGTGGACGATGTGGACCGTCCATCGTAGTCCTACTCAATGCGGATCAACGTAACGGTGCCGTTGGTTGAGCGCTCACGGCTGGCTCCCGCACCGGCAGCGGACAATATAGATTGTCACTGTCGATTTCCAAGGCATGATTGAAGCGCGCCCGATAGTTTTCATGGGCAATGTCGGCAGTGAGTTCCAAAAGCTGATCGTCATTGAAATGTTGTTTGAGAGCGGTGAACAGCTCGTCGTTGATGTGCACAGGGGTGGCCGTCATCTGGTCGGCATAGTGCAGCAATAGTTGCTCGGCTTCGGAAAACGCTTCATCGCGAAAGCTGGAAATCGCTGCCAACTCCGCATCGCTCAGGCCGGTTTTTCTGCCCACGGCAGAGCCTATGTCCAGTCAAAACGGGCAGCCTACACGCGCCGCCGTTCTCAGGGACACCAGCGCCTTAAGCCGGTGCGGAACGTAATGTTTGCGATCCAAAAACCTGCTCATGAATGAAGATGCCCACAAAATATCTGGAATTCGCGCCTGTACTTTCAGCGGGGTAAGTTCCTTTCCGAACTTGCGTTTGGCTAATCCGTAAATCCAACGAATGCTCCATCGCGCATCGCCCCGTTCCAATGGCTTGATTCTCGGCATGATACCCCCCTCTTATCAACATAGTCTTCCATTCTTTTGGATTCAACAAGCGCGGGTTTGACTCACAGAATTCAAACCTCGGCCTTACTTCCAATAGTCGCCCAGTTTGCCGTAGATTCCTGCATAGAGGGCGATGCCGTCCCAGAGATTCTTCAGCTTCAGGTTTTCATTGGCAGCATGTTGGTTGTTGTCGTAATTGGCAATTGGCAGTCCGATGACAGGTTTCTTGAATTGCCGTTCAAAAACAAAAGACGGGGTGCTGCCGCCAAGCGTCGGCATGAGCACCAGGGTGTTGCCCGTAACAGTCCTTGCAGCCTGAATGAAGGCCTGAGAAACAGGCGCATCGATGGCGGTGCGCTGCGGCGGATAACCCGCTCCCCATATCACTTGCAGGGGACGGGGATGTTGCGCGCGCTCAGTATCCGTGGGAGGTATTGCTGTCACAAAATATCCTAGCTGGCGCAAGTAGTTTTCAAGTTGACTGCGGACGATCTCCGGTGTCTGGTTCGGCACCATCCGGAAGTCGATGTAAGCCGTGGCTGAAGATGGAATTGCATTGGCTGGATTCGGTCCGCTTCCACCGCCCTCGATACGGTCCAGATTCAGGCCCGGCTTGAGAATCTGCTCTGCCAGAGACGCATGACCTTCAGTTCGTCCCAATCCGAATTCTGTTCGAAGCTGGCCGTCGATATTGGGTACTTCCTTCAGAGCTTTTTGCTCTCCCGCCGTCAGCGCGCGGACAGGAGCATAGAAATTGGGAATCGTGATCTCGCCCTCGGTCGTACGAAGCTTGGAAACCAAATGCGCAAGCTCCACGATCGGATTAGGCGCCCAATTGCCGTAATGTCCACTATGGAGCGGACGTTTTGAGCCAAACGCCGTGATCTGGACTGTGACCACTCCCCGGCTGCCAAAAATCAGTTGTGGCGACCCGTTTTGATTGGCCGGACCATCGCAAATGATCCACAGGTCCGACTGCAACTGGTCGGCATACTTCGAAAGGAGGGCTGCCAGATGAGGCGAACCAGCCTCTTCTTCTCCTTCGAAGAAGAATTTCAGGTTCACGGAAAGTGGAATGTGGCCGGCCTGCACGGCATCCAGGGCGGTAATCAGTCCAAAGACTGCGGCTTTGTCGTCGCTGGATGACCGGGCATAGATGCGCGTTTCCGGATCGTCAATGCTCGGATCCCGATCGTTTGGAACCTGTCCTGAGGTGCCAGCCGAAGGATCTTTGCCCACCAGGGTCGGTTTCCATGGATCGTATTTCCATTGAGCTTTCTCTACGGGTTGGCCATCATAATGAGCGTAGAACGTGACCGTGTGTTTGGAAGGATCTCCCGGCATCTCCGCCAGAACAACCGGCGGCGCATGTTCAACCGTCAGGAGCCGTGTCTGCAATCCTCGCCTCTGCAGCATCTGCACCAGGGCGACGGCATTCTTTTGAATGTTGGCTTCATCGCTGGCGACATTGGGCAATGTAAGAAATTCTTCAAATTCGTTCAAGATGGCTGAACGATGCTGGGTAATGTAGGCATGGACAGAATCGTTCAAAGATATAGTGTGCTCCTGGGCAAACCCCATTCCGGCAATGCTGATGAATGCCAGCACCAAGCTTGCCCGGCAACAGATGTTTCGCATGTTAAGTTTCTCCGAAATCAGAACGTCGGCAACGCTCTTACTTTAAGGGGGTTCTCAACATCTTTCAATTATGATTGGCGAATATGGATCTGTCTTCGGTAGAACTTATCACCTTTGATTGTTACGGGACCCTGATCGATTGGGAAACGGGAATGCTCAAGGCGTTGCGGTCGTTGTTTCCCAACCACGCGCAAGCCCCCGATGAACAGCTTTTGGCAATGTATGGTGAAATCGAGGTCAAGCTCGAAGCTGGACCTTATCTTCCTTATCGCACCGTGCTGTCGCGAACAGCCGAAGAGATGGGGAGGCGCTTGGGTGTAGAGCTTTCTGCCGAGCAGTGCCGGCAGTTTGCGGAATCTCTGAAGCGCTGGCCTCCCTTCCCAGACAGCGTGGGAGGCTTAAAGACGCTCGCAAGACACTATCGATTAGGGATTATCTCCAATACCGATGACGATTTGTTCGCGGCCAGCCAAGAGCTTTTGCAAGCCCCCTTTGCGATGATCGTGACCGCGCAACAGGTGCAGAGCTATAAGCCATCGCTAAGAAACTTTGAGGAGGCAATCAAACGAGCGGGCGTGCCCAAGGAAAAGATGCTGCATGTGGGCCAAAGCATTTATCACGACATTGCTCCGGCCAATACGCTTGGTTTGAAGAACATCTGGGTGAATCGTCGTTTCGGCAAACAAGGACCTGGCGCAACTGTCCCCGGCGATGCCCGGCCCGGATTGGAAGTCCGCAGCCTCGCCGAACTGGCGAAAACGCTCGTGCCTGCGTGAGTCTTAAGAATGTGAAACTGCCATCTTCGTGGGGAAGAGCACTGGCTCCAATAATATTTGCTGTGCCTCTTCGGGCGTAAGACGTTCATCAGCGGAGTAGAACTCTACCGTTCCTCTCCGCGACTGGCGCATGGAGAGCATTCCACCCTCGGGAATGCCGGCAGTTTTCTTGGTGAGCGCCGAGTATTCATAACGGACAATGTGGGCATCGAAGTCTGCAACTATTACGAGTTCCAGCCCCGAATTGGAGTTGCTGATGCGAAACTCGTTTTCATTTGGATTAGCGAATGTAGCGCCTTTTTGATGCGAACCAAATTCAGCCAGATCGGCCTTCAACTCATCCCCAAGTTGCTGCCAGCGCCGCCGGGCGGCCTCTTCAAAACGAATTTCCGGGTTGTCGGCCGATGATTGGCTCGCGTTAACCGAGCGGGTCTGCAGGCGATTTTGTATCCATCCCATGGCTATTTTGATGATTTTTTCAGGATCTTAGATGGCAGGATTTCACACAGCTACCAGATGCTTTGGATCGCTGTACTGCGTATTCGACGATCCCGGCTCAGGACTGGTACCCTGTAGAATAGCGCGGTGGCGGCAATGATTCTGTCGGGTAGGTCAGGAAGTTCTTGACGGGAGAAATCCGTCATTTTCATAGCGATATTTTCGTCAAGCCGAACATGCTGCAGAACAGCTTTTGGATCAGAAGTCGCAGTGTGCAAATCGACTAGAGCATTGGCTGGAATTCGTCCCTTCTCAATCAAATAGACCATTTCAGCAACGCTGATGGCGGAAACACCAATGTGATCGCCCTTGGCAGTCGTTTGATCGATAAAATCGGATGCAGCAATGCCCAGGCGAGAATCTGAGAAAAGGTACCAAATGATTGTATGGGTATCGGCGATTGCGACAATCATCAAAAGTCAGAGCGTGGAAAATCAGCAAACATCGCCGCCCGATTCTGATCGATTTCCTCAGCAGAAGGCGCTGGGCCGTATTTGGCGAAAAGGCCACGCAGAGAACGCGTTGGTTCTTTTAGAAGTGGTGTCTCCGATGCTTCGGCGAGGAACCTGTCGACAGCTTCTCGTACAAGATCGTCTGCAGACACTCCTTTTGCCTGCGCTAAAGCAATGAGCTTAGCTTCTATTTTTGGTTCCAGAGGTAGAGTGATGGTCATCAGCGTTAATTCATCATCAATTTTACTCTACAAGCAGCCGTTTCCATCGCAATTCCTTGCGGTCGGTTGGTGTTAGTTCATCCGTTGAATTGAATTGATCGTAGTACACGCTTGACCACTTCGGAACTTTCATCGTGGTTCACTGCTCTTGCCGCCCTTTGGCGCCGGTTGAATCTCTACAAACTGCCATCCAAACCGCCCCTTGATGCAGAGATTGCCGTGAGTCACGCTGTGATCCAGAGGGGAAGTTACTCCTACGATCTTTCCGTCCTGCTCGTGTAGAGTCAGGTCGCAGCCAACACCGCAATAGGGACAGATCGTGTCGGTGGCGGTCTGGCGAGATTTATCCCATGTACCGGCCTGGCGCATGTCGTATTCCACTTTGAACATCAAGGCTCCAGTCGGACACACGCCAATGCAGTTGCCACAATAGACGCAAGCGGAGTCGGGCAGAGGAACATCGAATTCGGTCGCTATGTGGGCGGTGAAACCGCGGCCGGCAACCGCAATGGCAAAGGTGTTCTGCGCGTCGATGCCACAGGCTTCGACGCATTTGTAGCAAAGAATGCATTTGGAGTAGTCGCGCACATAGAGTTCGTTATCAATCTTCGGCGGCTGGGCCACGGTGGCGTGATTGGCGCCAAAGCGCTCAGGATGCGCCTCATAACGTTTTACATATTCGCCAAAAGCGGGAGCGGTTGAGACATCCACCGAAGAACCGAGAAATTCTAGAACCAGACGGCGGCTCAGGCGCACGCGCTCGGAATCGGTCTTGATCGACATACCTGGCTCAACTTTGCGCGAGCAGGCTGGAACCAGCGTGCGCGAGCCTTCCAGTTCCACCACACAGACCCGACACACATTCACCGGCGTAAGGCTTTCAAGAAAACAGAGCGTCGGCGTATCAATTCCCAGCTTCTTTGCAGCATCAAGGATCGTGGCCCCTTCCGGCACAGACACAGGCTTTCCGTCGACTTTGACGTCAATCATGCGCCTCTCCGCTTCGGGCACTATGGGAACCGGACTACGAGGAATGGGAATCAAAGGCTGGGGCGCTTCTGCAGGAGCGCTTGCGACAGGCGGCATTTCAATTGAAGCCGGCTTGTTCATGAAAATAAACTCCACCGATGAAGAGCTGATTCGAGCGCGCTGGATGCAGTCTGGCCAAGCCCGCAAATGGAGGCGTCGCGCATGGCCTGCCCCATCTCCCGCAGCAAAGCAATTTCGTCTCTTGCAGATCCCAGGGGCGCGCCGCGGATGAGTCTCTGCAGCGTTTCCTCTTGCCGCACTACGCCGATACGGCAAGGAACACATTGCCCACACGTCTCGTGGCGGAAGAATTCTGCAATGCGCAGGAGAATCCGCTTGAGGTCGACGGAGTCATCGAACAACATGACCACGCCAGAACCAAGCGTAGCTCCGATCGCGCGCGTGCCTTCAAACGTAAGAGGCGTATCGAGTTCGCTGGGCGATACAAATGCTCCTGCAGCGCCTCCCAACAGGACTGCCTGGAGCCGTCCATTGCCGGCGACTCCCCCTGCCATCTCGATCAAGCTTCGCAAGGTTGCGCCCATGGCAATCTCATAGACACCCGGCCGAACCACGTGTCCGGAAAGGCAAAAGACACGCGTGCCCGAGGAATTTTGCGTGCCGATCTGGCCGTAAGTAGTTCCGCCTTCACGAATAATCTGCGGAACGTTCATGAGGGTTTCCACGTTGTTGACTGCCGTTGGCTGCCGGAAAAGACCTGCCTGCGTGGGAAAAGGAGGCTTGTTGCGCGGCTCGCCACGGTATCCCTCAATGGAATTAAAGAGCGCGGTTTCCTCCCCGCAAATGTAAGCGCCTGCACCCCTGCGCAACTCGATATCGAAATTCAATCCGCGACCAAGAATATTGTTGCCGAGAAAACCATGAGCGCGAGCTTCGTGAATCGCATGATCAACACGCTCAGCAGCCAGCGGGTACTCTCCGCGAAGGTAGATGTAGCCCTGCTGGGCGCCGGTTGCGAACGCCGCGATGGTCATGCCCTCGATGAGGGTAAACGGATCGCCTTCCATGAGCACGCGATCTTTGAATGTGCCCGGCTCTGATTCATCGGCATTACAGATGAGATAATGAGCGCGGCCGGGATGGCTTTCCAAAAGATGCCGCTGAAGATGGAGGGCTTCCCATTTTTTAGCAGTAGGAAAAGCCGCGCCGCCGCGTCCTAGCAAGCGCGAAGCCATTACTTCCTTGATTACGCCGTCTGCTCCTAAATCCAGGGCTTTGCGCAGAGCTTCATATCCGCCCTTTTTTCGATAGTCCTCAAGTTTTGGATGGCCCTCTCCAATCCGGCGTAACAGCCGCAGTTCCGGCGAGCCTGCCTGTGGCACAGAGAGCTTTGTATTGAAAACATCCGGCTCATTGGGCAAGGGGCCCTTCACTGCGTCATCTAACAAGGACACCACTCCCTCAGCAGTGGCTGGCGCCAGCACTCGCTCCTTGGGCGATTCCCCCGCCAGCGAGACTAACGCTGCCGGGGCTCGTTCGCACAATCCGAGACATGCACTGCGAAGCCATGTAGCGTGTCCACCGGAACGTGTTGAGCCGGGAGGGCCTAGCTTCTTTTCCAATTCCGAACAGAGCGCATCGGCCCCTTGGGTCAGGCAGGCAATATCGTCACAGACATGCGCCACAGCCGGAGGGCACGGTGAGAGCGAGAACATTCCATAAAAAGATGCGACGCCGTAAACTTCGGCGGGCGCAACATCCAGACGCAGAGCGGCGTAGTTGATTGCTCCAGGACTGATCCAGCCAATGCGCGCTTGGATGGCATGTAAGACGGGCAGCAGCAAATGCCGCCTTGCACGAGCCTGGTGTCCACCCAATGCCGCACGGCTATCGACTTCCACTTGCCGCTTGCCGCCTGTCCAGCCTGACTCCGGCACACCCAACTTTGCGTCCACAGCAGCTTGCTCTTCCGGGGAAGGCCGTGCGTCCGTCAGGTGAAGGTCCAAAATTAGTCTCCCACTGTGCTCAAGGTTTCAGATTCGGCGCATTTGTCAATGCGTATGGCGGTGGCCTTGAATTCCGAGGTTCCCGATTTGGGATCGACCGCGTCAATGGTCAGGTCATTGGTAGCCACCTGGTCGTGAAAATGCGTCGTGAGAAAAGCCAATCCTGGACGCAACCCGGAATCAAACCGGACCGGGGCAATCACTGAACCGCGCCGGGAGCTCACGCGCACCCTCTCTCCTTCTTTCAGTTGGTACTGCACGCCATCTTCGGGAGAAAGATCCAGAGTTTCCGCTCGACGCAACGGAGACGAATATAACCCAGTCTGGACTCCGCTGTTGTAAGAATCGAGACGGCGCCCAGTTGTAAGCCGGATAGGATATTGATCATCGAGTTGGTCAACCGGCGGTTCAAACTCCACAACCGAAAAAGGAGCGCGGGGACCAACCAAGGGACGCTGCCACAAACGCCCATGCAAGAACAGCTCGCCCGGATGGGATTCGTCATAGCAAGGCCACTGGATTCCGCCAAGCTCTTCCAGGCGGCGATAGCTCATGCCTCCATGCATGGGGCTGAGCTTACAAACCTCGTTCCAAATGCACTCAGAGTTGGGAGCACCCCAATCATGCCCGAAGCGGCGCGCCAGATCGTAAATCACCTCAATGTCGTCGCGAACTCCCG
>DASZFK010000662.1:0-2947 GCA_035939855.1 Candidatus Angelobacter sp. | reverse complement strand
CTCGTCTACCAGCATGGGAAGCGCCCATGGGAAAAATTGCGGCCAGCTATCAACTTTCCGAGCCACACCGGCGAAGAAGGCGACTACGCTCGCCACGATGCCAGTGCCGACCGCAACCGAAAATGAACCCCAGCGAAGACTCACCCAATGCTGAATCGTGACTGCCAGAAACATGAGGCCGAAGACCTGTGCGCCGTCGCGAAAAATCGCCGCCCATGGCACGGGCAATTGGAAGGCTGCCTCTTTTTGAAGTCCAGGCAGAAGCGCTCCGTCCATCAGGATGCCGAACAGAAGCACCAGCATAGCGGCGGCCGTCATGGCCAGGATGATGGTCAGCTTTGCCACATACAGGGTCCATCGAGGTAAGGGCCGAGCCAGCAGGCTCTTCCACTGGTTTTCCGAGTGGTCCAGCCCGGCGATCAGGGCGCACTCGAGAGTAATGTAGAGCGGCAGCATCAGCATCGCCCAGAACTTCAGATGTGCGCGAGCCAATTCCGTCCACTCATTTTTGCCATCACGATGCAACACGGTGAAAGGCGCCTGTGAGGCCACAAAGAGAATCACCAATACTACGATTGCCGGAGAGAGTACAACCATCTTTAAGGCGATGGTCCTCTTCATCTTCAACATTTCGGCATGTAAGGCTCGCAGGAGTGTCATCGCGCTACATACTCCTTCTCCACCGCCGGGAGAGTGGTCAACTCCAGAAAGAAATCTTCAAGCGTCGGACTTTGTGTCACAAGTTGCGATACTGCAATTCCGGCTTTCACAAGTATGGCGTTGATCTGTGCCGGTTCGCAGTCACCTTCCGGCGCGATCTGGATGCGGTTGCCCTTACGAGTTATCTTTCCGCAGATCCCGCTGAGCAGGGCATAGGCTCGTTCCGGCTGATCCACCTCGACCATGATTACCGGTTTGCTCCGTTTTTGAAGTTCTTCTCGTGTTCCCTCAAACATGAGCTGGCCTTGGGAGATGATCGCCAGGTGGGTTGCGACCTGCTCGACTTCGGAAAGCAGATGGCTGGAGAGAAACACTGTTACGCCGCAACGCTCGGGCAAGTCCCGAACCAGGCCCCGAACCTCATGAATGCCGGCGGGGTCGAGTCCGTTGGTTGGTTCATCGAGCACCAGCAACTCTGGATTGCCGAGCAGCGCCTGCGCGAGTCCAAGCCGTTGCTTCATGCCGGAAGAGTAATGCCGCACAAGACGGTTACCCACGGAGATCAGATCCACGGTCCCCAGCGCCTCGTCTATGCAGCTCTTCGGAAGCCCAAGGAGGCGACGATGGACTTCCAGGTTTTCACGGCCGGTCAAATGCATATACAGTGAGGGGGACTCAACCAGGGAGCCGGTACGGCGAAGCAAGGCCATCCGCTCTTCTGCCAAAGGCCGCCCGAACAGGGAAATCGTGCCCCGGTCGGGACGCTGGAGTCCAAGCACGATCCGGATTGTCGTGGACTTGCCGGCTCCGTTGGGTCCCAGGAATCCGTACACACTTTGTGGAGGCACACTCAAATTAAGCCCGCACACCGCGGCCGTGGTTCCGTACGACTTCCAAACGTCTTTGACTTGAATCGGAGTTTCCATTTTGATTCAACACTGCCGAACCAGCTCGGCAGCATGTTAGGCAAGTTTGTCAGACACCGAAGGGACTGAATAGGTTCCCATTTCGTGCATGATGGTTGTGTCTTTGCCAAATGCCCGGCGGTGGTGTCTAAAAAATTGATGGGTCGTCGGTTGGCTCTATCTACTTCTACGTGCGGGCTGGAAGATGGACGGAGATCGTCGGGCAAGCGCCGAACGACTCTTCAACGGGAGAATAAATACATCATGCTTCCAGCCCACGGATAACGCAAAAATGTCCCACGGCTTTTGGCTGAGACTACTTCTTCTTGGTTGCGGTTCCTGCGCCCTTGGTAGCCTTTCCATCCATCATGCCTGTCCAGTTACTGCCGTCTTGCGAGATCTCGAACTTGAAGTCGTAAGAGGTTGGCGACGTTTCCGTGATAACAAAGCGGGTCTTCGCGGATTGGCCACCCATGTTTAATTCGCTGCTCCAAGTCCAGGTGGTGCCGTCGAATGTGCCGGTGGCCTGCTCGGCCTCTCCATTATTGGTGTAAGCAGCGTACGTATAGACCTTCTTCTCGGGGTTGTATCCAAAGATCGCCAAACCCACGTCTTTTCCCATAGGGCTTGTTCCCTCGGAATGGGATACGAGATAAAAGCCTCCAGCCAGAAACTCATTGTGCTCGGCTTCAGTGAATTTTCCTCCTGGCCCCATCGGTCCGCCTTTTAGGTTGCCGTCCAGCGTCCAATTGCCGGTGAAGTAGGCAAGGTTCTTTTCCTCCGCTCCGGGCTTTCGTGGCTCCGGCATCTGCGCTGTGGCCACTACGCCGCACATGATCATGGCAATCAGAAGGATGGATGAAATTCGTTTCATGGGTGAATTCTCCTTTTGCTTTGAAAGTCCTGGTTTTGGGACGATAGTACGCCGAAGCAAATCGTTGGGTCAATGGCAGCTTTCCTTTAAACTATATTTCATGCCTGTAGGCAATCGTGGCGTGAAAACCTTCGAAGCCGTTCTGGAGCCAAGTAACAACAGCCTCAAATGGACGATCATTCGCGTGCCCTTCGATGTCGCAAAGACCTGGGGGAAGCGCGGCCAACTCAAGGTACAAGGTGAAATCAACGGCTTTCTTTTTCGCACTTCGCTTTTTCCAAGCAGCCAGGGCGGTCACATCCTGCTGGTCAATAAAAAGATGCAGGCCGGGGGCCACGTCCGGCAAGGCATGAAGGCCAAGTTCCGACTGGAGCCGGATACGGCGCCGCGTGAGATCGAGCCTCCAGTTGAATTGCTGGCTGTGCTGCGGCAATCCAAACCGCTCAAGAAGTATTACGAATCATTCAGCAACTCGGCTCGGCGCGAAATCGCAAGGCAGATCGCCGAA
>DASZFK010000661.1:0-20399 GCA_035939855.1 Candidatus Angelobacter sp. | reverse complement strand
CCACGGTGACTTTACTCCGCGGCTTTCAGGGACCTATACGATTACGGTGACCAATGTGGGAACCATCGCCACTGCCGGTGGCCTGCTCACGGTCACCGACACGCTTCCAAAGGGGCTGATGCCGACCGCTGTCAGCGGTACCAACTGGAACTGCACGATTGTCAACACGCCACCCGTACGGGCAATTTGTAACCGGATCGCGGATGCGCTCGCTCCCGGCAGCAGCTATCCCGCGATTACCCTGACCGTCGATGTTGCCCCGGACGCTCCATCCACCGTGACCAACATCGTGGATGTATCCGGCATCAGCGATGCCAATCTCAGCAATAACTCTGCCAGTGATGTCACCAAAATCAACAGTGCCGGCCTCCGCTTCGTCCCGGTCACGCCCTGCCGCGTCGCCGATACACGCAACCCTAGCGGCGCTTTTGGCGGACCGTTCCTGGGTGCGGGAACCACACGAGGCTTCACCATACCCGATAGCGCTTGTGGGATACCCAACACCGCGCAAGCTTACTCTCTCAATGCCACGGTCGTTCCCAAAGGCACGCTTAGCTTCCTGACTATGTTCCCATGCGGAGAGCCCCTACCGCTAGCGTCAACACTGAATTCCATCGATGGGCGCGTCAAGGCGGGCGCAGCAATCGTGACTGCCGGCACAAGCGGCGCTGTCTGTGCCTTTGTGACCAACGACACCGAACTTGTCCTCGACATCAACGGATATTTCGTTCCGGTTTCGAATACTTCCTCCCTTGCCTTCTATCCACTAACAGCTTGCCGGGCGGTGGATACGAGAGGACCGACCGCGCCACTTGGTGGTCCCTCACTGGTTGCCAATGCTACCCGGTCATTCCCGATTCTTTCCAGCTCTTGCAGCGTACCTCCCACGGCGCAAGCCTATTCTCTGAATTTTGCGGCAGTGCCTAAAGGCCCTCTGGGCTTCCTGACTACATGGCCTACCGGACAAACTCAACCCCTGGTCTCCACGCTGAATGCACCCACCGGAACGGTCACTGCCAACGCTGCCATTGTTCCAGCAGGGACGAACGGTGAAGTCTCAGTATTCGTCACTCAAAACTCAGACCTGGTCATCGACATCAACGGATATTTTGCTCCACCTGGAACAGGCGGTCTCTTGCTCTTCCCGCAAACGCCCTGCCGCGTGCTGGATACCAGAAACCCGGCAGGCTCCCCGCCATTCAAGGGAGCAATCGATGTGGATGTCTTAGGAAGCCCGTGTGGCCTTCCAGCAACAGCGCAGGCATACGTTCTCAATGCCACGGTAGTCCCACCCGGCCCACTCGGCTTCCTTACGCTCTGGCCGCAAGGCGCGCCGCAGCCGCTGGTCTCAACGCTGAATGCCGGAGACTCGGCCATAACATCGAACATGGCCATCGTCTCCACCACGAATGGTTTCATCAGCGCATTTGTGCCCGATCCATCGCATCTGGTGTTGGATTTATCGGGATTTTTTGCACCGTAACCCATCTCTGTAAAACTGCCGCTACAGCCGCTGCGCCCCCGCAAACATTCTTGAGATTTTGGCCGAAGTGCTTGAATTTGAAGGGCTTCCATCACCACCTCCATCGTTCTCTGTGTAGCGGCTTCAATGTTCCGAAATTCAGGGCAAAGTTAGATAAAAGTTAATTGAAAGTTAAGCGGGGGGTGGGATCCCCATCTCGTCTCCGTCATTCGGTTGGGTACACTTAGAGTAGTTGAAGAATAGCCACGAGAGTTATGGTCATCGCGAATGACCCCGACTTATTTTAGGGCTTCTGGTGAAGCCACCAGACGAACAATATACGAATATCCGTTGTTTGTCAAATGAAAAGAGGGATCGGATGCCAAAATCATCGGTTCTACTGACCATCATCTTACTTTCTAGTCTCTGCCTCAAGTCCGACAGCCAATCAAGACCAACAGTCTCAGAGATCAAAGAACGTCGCGCCAAAGTCCGGCCAATCCTTGATCTTGCCATCGCGAATGGCGCTTTCAGGCCCAAACTCTCGATGCAGGGTGCATTGAAAGTTGCTGAGAACTACATCGACAAACAACACATCGATATTTCTACCTATTGGCTTTATCGGGTTATCTACATCCTCTCTGGAGACGAGAAGACACCGGACAAGGACAAGATTCCAGGCTGGCATTTTTGGTGGGTCAGCGAGACCGGCACACTGGGCGACGATGTCGAGATTTTTGTGACCATGGATGGCAAAGCGTCACGTGTGCCTTCGATGTAGGGAGTAGTAGCTAGCTTAGCTAAAGGGCTAATGGCATTACTGTTCACTTAGGGACTTTCGGAGCCCTCAGAGTCAACATCTCACCACAAGGTCCCTCCGAATTCCCCCCGCTGACGCGTGGGGAATCCCTCGGGATGACGAAAAGTTTCTTAATTTCATTCTTAAGTGAACAGTATTGGGGCTAATGACTAAGAGCCAATGACTTAATTCACATCACCGCCGGCGCCGAAACTCCCATCAACCCGAGGCACTCGACCAAGGCCCGCCTCACTACCGCAGCAGTGGCCAGCAGGAAGCGTTTACGGGCTTCGTCGGGTTCAGTAAGGATGTGGTGTTTGTGATAGAAGTTATTGAACTGCTGGGCTAGCTGAAAAACGTGTTTGGCGATATAGCTTGGCTCGGTTGTGGCGATACACTGCTGCACGATGCTGCTGGTCTGTCCGGCAGTGAGCCAAAGTTGCCAGATTTCATCGGCGTCGGGTTGATCTAGAAAGCTGAGATCAATTTCTCCGGCTAGTGCCTCTTCCGGTGTGATTCCTGCTTTGCGGAAAATGTTGGTCGCGCGTACTACCGCATACTGCGCGTAAGGACCGGTCTCACCTTCAAAGGCAAGCGCTTCTTTGAAATCGAAGGCTATGACTGAGTTTTTGGTGAATTTGAGCATGAAGTAGCGCAGAGCGCCGATGGCAATCTGCGTGGCGATCTCTTGCCGCTCAGCTTGCGCCATCTCGGGATGGCGTGCATCTACCTCTTTCTGGGCGGCTGCAATCAAGGCGTCGATCAGGTCGTCGGCCTTTACTCCAAACCCTTTGCGCCCTGAAACCTCGATATAGGAGCGATTCCTGTCTTCTTCTGAAACGTCGTAGCCTAGCTCCACTGCGCATCCGGGAGTGAGGGCCACCATCTCATAAGAAAAATGATGATAATTTTCTGCCTGACCCGTATAACCGAGACCACGAATGGCTTCGATCACATTGTTTTGCGGATCGCTCTGGCGGGAATCAATCACGTTATAGATGGCCTTCGCGCCGCCAAAGTGCGGATGCTTCGGCTCGCCCGCTTCCGTGGAGACCCAGACCTGTTTCCCATCGGGATATTGATAGAAACGTTTATAGCCAAAATCCTTTCCTAGCAGTCCAAACTTCCATAGATGATAGGCGATGTCTTTCCCCACATAGGTAACAGTATTGTTGGATCGCACAATCACCTTGGCGTCTTCGTCTGGTCCATCGTCTGCTTGTGGCTCCGCCGGTTTACTTCCGGCGCGGCGCATCACCCAGCAACCCTTATTTTTGCCTTGGGTCTCGAAGTAGAGCACGCCTTTCTGCTTCATCTGTTCAAATGCCCGGTCCCAGAAATGCAGATGCAGAATCTCGCTTTCCCTCGGCAGAAAGTCGTATTGGATGTCGAGCCTTCGGGTCGTCTCCAGGTGATATCGCAAGATGGCTGTGGATATCAATTCACCCATCTCCGCAGCCTCATTACTTCCCTGCTCGATCTCGTGCAAGACTCGCAGCCGTATCTTGAGGTTTTCCTTTTCTTGCTCATACCATTGCGACACCCGCGCATAGAGGTCCCAGCAGTAGTAATCGAAGCGAGGAGACTGTGAGCTGATGAGTTTTTCGACTTCACTCTTGTCTTTTTTCTCCAGGTACATGAAGCCGACGACGACGTCTGCAACCTGCACGCCGGTATTGTCGATGTAGTTCTGAACATCGACATGAGCTCCCGTCGTCCGCAGCAGGCGCACGAACGTGTCACCAAGCACTGCATTCCGCAAATGGCCGATATGCACTGCTTTGTTGGGATTGATGCTCGTATGTTCTACCAGGACCGTTTCAGGCGCTGTGCCTTCAAGTCCGGTATGGGGGAGCCCTTGCAGCAGCAGACGGGCAGCGGCCTGCCGATCAAGCCGGGCATTGATATATCCGCCACCGGCAACTTCGAACTTTGTAAAACCAGCGACTTGCCCCAACGCGGCCACAACCTCTTCGGCGATTTTCCGCGGCGGCTTGCGCAGCTTCTTGGCCAGTTCGAAGCAAAAGGTCAGCGCATATTCTCCCAGCGAGACGCTGGGTGGCTGGTCAACCACGATGCGCGGCAACTCAAGGTCATATTGGCGTTGGAGAAAATCGCGAACGTGCCGAACAAGCTGCTGCTGTAGTTCCAGGTACAAGGTGTTTACCTTTTACTGAATTTATTCAGGATAAAAAACCTTAACACAGATGACACTCATCCGGCTGAGGACCACGAAGGAAAACAAGCTCACCGCAGAGGCCGCAGAGAGCGCAGAGGAAACGCTGAGGAAGAATTGATTTGGGTTAATGATGAGAAACACCGCGTCACCGCCGCAGTGTACGAGCGGAGGTAGGGATTCTTCGCCACAGATCGGCTCAGAATGACAGGGGTGAAGAGTCGGAGCCAACCTGAAGTGAGAATCCAATCCAAGCAAATTCATCAAAGCAGTAGGTTTGACGCAAAAGCGCATGAACCCTATGATGAAATTTGAGGCGTTCAGAAGGCGTGAGCGCTGCGGGAAGCCTTCTGCCGAATCCTGAGCGCTGCAAAGGATTTAGTTTATTTGTATTTCTCCGTGCCTCCGTGTCTCCGTGGTGGGTTTTGATTTTTATGCGTATCGCTTATCTAGAATGTTTTTCCGGCATCAGCGGCGACATGTTTCTGGGTGCGCTGCTGGATTGCGGAGTTCCGCCTGAGCTGTTTACTAGCACCGTCGATGCCTTAGGTGTTGAGGCCCGGCTGGAGGTGTCGCGTGTACAGCGCAGTGGCATCAGCGCGGTCAAGCTCGACGTCATGATTGGCGACGAAAAGGAACTGCCGCGCGAAGAGTTCCTGCAAAAGCACGAACAACATCATCACGAGCACGATCACGGGCATTCTCATGGTCGCGAGCATCATCAGCATTCATATCACGACGATCACGAACACTCTGCTCGTGGCCATTCACACGCGCATCGTGGATTAAAGGAAATTCGGCAGATCATCAGCAAAGCGTCCATCAGCGAATCTGCCAAGCAGCAGGCGATAAAGATTTTCGAAGCCCTGGGGGCAGCGGAAGCCAAGATTCACAACACCAATATCGAAACGATTCACTTCCACGAAGTTGGCGCAATTGATGCTATTGTGGATATCACGTGTGCCGCCGTAGGCGCAGAGGCCCTGGGCGTAGACGAGGTTATCTGTTCTCCTCTTAACGTCGGTGGAGGGGTCGTGAAGTGTGCTCATGGCACATTTCCAATTCCTGCCCCGGCAACTTTGGAGCTGCTCAAGAATGCGCCTGTTTATTCTGGCGAGATTCAAAAAGAATTCGTCACGCCGACCGGCGCGGCCATTGTAAATGTCCTGGCTCGAAGATTTACATCGTTTCCCAAAATGAAAACCGAGAAGATTGGCTACGGCGCAGGTACGCGGGACTTCAAAGACTTTCCCAACGTATTGCGGTTGACGGTAGGCGAGAGCAGCGAAGAACATAAAGTCCTGTCGCCGGAAGAGACCATCACCGTTCTGGAGGCGAATATTGACGACATGACGCCCCAGGTCTTCGGCTACGTAATGGATCGCGTATTGCAGGAAGGGGCGCTGGACGTGTTTGCCACTGCCGTTCAGATGAAGAAAACCCGTCCGGGTATGCTGTTGACGGTACTTTGCTATCCTGAGGATGCGCAACGGTTGACGCAACTGATCTTTGCCGAAACGACTACGATTGGCGTTCGTACACGGCAAGAACAGCGTACCCGGCTGGCGCGCCGCCATCTGTCGGTCAAAACCAAGTGGGGCGAGATCAGGATGAAGCTGGCCAACCTCAATGGCAGCATCAGCAACTATGCTCCTGAGTTCGAAGATTGCCGCCGGATCGCCGAGCAGCACCATACACCGCTTAAAACCGTGATACAGGAAGCCATGAAAGTTTACTTGGAAACAAACAATGGATAAGGGCCAGAAATTCTACATAACCACGCCTATTTATTATGTGAACGCGCGTCCGCACATTGGCCACGCGTATACAACCATTGTGTGCGATGCCATTGCCCGGCGTAAGCGGATGCTCGGCTACGATACGTTCTTTCTCACCGGGACCGACGAGCACGGCGTGCATGTGGAGCGTTCCGCAACCGCAGCCAATACTCCGCCCAAAAAATGGGCTGACCAGATCTCAGCAGAATTTCGCAAGCTTTTTGACCTGCTGGAAATCAGCTACGACGATTACATCCGCACCACCGACGAGCGTCATAAACGCGGCTCGCAGGAACTCTTCCGCCTCATCAACGACAATGGCTACATCTATAAAGGAACTTATACCGGCCAGTATTGCGTTTTCGACGAACTCTATGTTGATTCGGTGGGGCCAGGCGCTCCCTGCCCGGAGTGCGGCCGGCCTACAGAAACCGTCAGCGAAGAAAACTACTACTTCAAGCTTTCAGCGTTCGCCGAACCGCTGCTGAAGCTTTACCAGGAACATCCAGAGTTCATACGCCCGGAGACTCGCCGCAACGAGGTGATCGCATTCGTGCGTAGCGGACTGCGCGACCTTTCCATCAGCCGCAGCACATTCAAATGGGGCATTCCGGTTCCCGGTGATCCGAAACACGTGATATACGTGTGGCTCGACGCTCTTGCCAACTACTGTACCGCGATTGGATTGGGATCGCCTGATCCGGAGGAGCAGAAGAAGTTTGAGCGCTATTGGCCGGCGGATGTCCACATGATCGGCAAGGAGATCATTCGTTTCCATTGCGTCTACTGGCCTGCATTTCTGATGGCTGCCAGGCTGCCGTTGCCCAAGTCAGTAATTGCGCATGGATGGTTGCTCTTTGAAGAGAGCAAGATGTCGAAGTCGCGCGGCAACATCGTGCGGGCAGAATCAGTAATCAACGTACTCGGTAACGATGCCTTGCGCTACTTCCTGCTGCGCGAGATTGTCTTCGGCCAGGACGGCTCCTTCAGCTTCGATGCCGTGGTGCAGCGCTATAACGCTGATCTGGCCAACGATCTGGGCAATCTTTCCAGCCGCACCTTGACCATGATCAGCCGCTACTTTAACGGCTCAGTTCCCTACCCTTCGCCAACCGTGGCCCGGAAGGATGCTGATGACGTTATCAGGGATCATGCACAAGCGGTAATAGCCGAGTTCAACCACTTGTTTGACGATTATCAATTTTCCCGCGCTTTGGAGAGCGCATGGTCTTTGATCGGCGCAGTGAATAAATACCTGGTTGAACAGGAACCGTGGATCGTTGCCGAGAAACCGGACGAGGAGAACCGCGCTCGCCTGGCGACTATCCTTTATACTTCCGCAGAAGCATTGCGCGTGGTTACGGCACTGGCCTATCCGGCGATCCCGCAGTCGGCTGCAAAAATCTGGAATCAGCTTGGCCTGGGCGATATTGCTCGCTTTGATCTCAGCAGCTTGAAGTGGGCACAACTGCCTCTGGGGGGCAAACTCGGCAAAATCGAGCCGGTATTCCCTCGCGCCGACAAGAGCGCAATTGAAAGGATGCAGAAAATGGAACAAGACCGCATCGCCGCCACCGCGGCATCAAGCCAATCACCGGCGCCAGCAACGGCTGCTGGAGAAGGAGCCAGACCCGGCGAACCTGCAACCCAAGCCGCTCACGGACCTGCACCAACAGCGCCTGCTCCGACTGGTGCTGCTCCAGCCGTCAAAGATGGCAAGATTTCCATCGACGACTTCCTGAAGGTGGAACTACGGGTAGGCCAGGTGAAGGTTGCCGAAAAGGTTAAAGGCGCCGACAAGCTGCTGCGTCTGGAAGTTGACATAGGAACGGAGGTCCGACAGGTTGTGGCCGGCATTGCTGCTGCCTATCAGCCCGAGTCGCTGGTTGGCCGGAAAGTCGTAATCGTCGCTAACCTTCAGCCTCGCAAGCTGCGCGGCCTGGAATCGAACGGCATGATCGTAGCCGCTTCCGTGGGCCCCGAAGACAAGCCTGTACTCGCAAGCTTCCTGGAAGATGTGCCGATAGGAGCAAAATTGAAGTAATCGTTCGTCACTTCGTTATGTCTTCATCAAAGACGAGCGTCAAAGGAAGCGAGTAGGAATAGCCGGCAAAAATTGTTTCTTCCTGAAGTGAATTGGGCGCACTCACTTCTCGAATGCCGAGGGCATCGTGAATCTCCACAGCCTTCAGGTCGGGATAGAACACCCATACAGCCTGACAACCGGCGTCCAAATACTGATGGATCTTTCTGAGCATATCCTGTGCCGAATTGCTCGGGGAAATAACCTCAATCGCAAGATTAGGCACTCCTTCAATAGGTGAACGATCAACGTTCATCCGGCTGAGTGGTCCAGTTGCAATGAAGGCCACGTCCGGATTGCGCACGACGTCAGGAGCAAGGCGGAAGTCCTGCTCTACGGTAACGCCGCCAAGTTGATTCCGCTGAACAAAATCATCCAAGTGCCGGGCAATGCGATAACGAATCCGGTTATGACGGTAAGTCGGTGATGCTTCCACGATGAGCTCCCCCCGATCCAATTCAAAGCGTTTCCCTGGTTTTTCTGGAAGCTGGACAAATTCTTCATAAGTCAGCTTGGTTGTAGTGCCCATCGACAATCTCCTCAGTTCGCTTCCCTGTCCACAGATTATAACGTCTATGCTGGCCGATGCTTTGTACAATAAGAACGCATCTCAGGAGAGCAGCCTTGTACATCGACTCACACGCCCATCTTGAAGGCCATAAATTCAACGGCGACCGCACCCAGGTTTTGGAGCGCGCACGCCAGGCTGGCCTAGATCGTATTCTCGCCATCGGCAGCGGAACTGGACCAGGGACGCTGGATTGCGCCATCAAGGTTGCCGAACAGCATGATTGGATCTTCGCCACCATGGGCATTCATCCCCATGAAGCGCAACTGGCGACCGAGCCAGACTTTTCTGAAATGGAGCAGTTAGCCAAACATCCGAAGATCATTGCCTGGGGTGAGATCGGGCTGGATTATTTCTACGATCATTCTCCGCGCGACATTCAGAAAAATGTCTTTCGCAGGCAAATGGAGCAGGCGCGCACGGCCAGGTTGCCGATTGTGATCCACTGCCGTCCCACCAACAATAGCGAAAATGCCTGGGACGACACGCTGAACATGCTCCGCGAGCATTGGGCTTCTTCTGGCATTCCCGGAATCCTGCATTGCTTCACCGGAGAGTGGAAACACGCCAAGGCCGCTCTGGACATGGGTTTTTACATCTCTTTTGCCGGCAATGTCAGCTTTCCGAAAGCAGAAAACATACGCGAATCCGCCAGGCAGGCGCCTCTCGATCATATCTTGATTGAAACCGATTCTCCGTTCCTTGCACCTGTTCCCCATCGCGGCAAACGCAACGAGCCGGCCTTTGTGGTCAATACGGCAGAAACCATCGCTCAACTGCGTAACACGAGCAAAGAAGAGATCGGCCATAGGACCGCAATAAACTTCTACGATCTATTTCCCAGCACGAAAGCCATTAGTGGCTAATTTGCAGGTCGCGGCCGTTTGAATCATTCTTCACTCGTTAACTCCCACCATCAATTCCTGTTTTCAGAACTTTTACACCAGTGATATTCAAAGTTCGCGCAACGCTGAGGGCCTTGTTTTCTCAATAACTTCTAACAATTTCTTGGATTTTTTATCGTTTTTGATTCCCTGCAAAAAATCAGGATGCAGTCTCCAGGCTTTTGATTTACAATTCGCCGCCATTGAGAGTTGCTGGTTGGTGTCATCAAGACTTCTATTCCGGGGTTGTCTTATTGAATGCTGATGAATCGGGCCCCTGCCCCTGCGTCATTTGAACGAGCGACATCAGCCATGAGTAGCAAGACTCGCGAATGACGCGATATTTTCTCAAATTTCAAGGGGACCATATTTGAACCCTTAACCAACATCAGGAGATAAATAATGTTCCGTCCAACACGTTTCCCCGTACGGACCTTTCTGGCTTCAGTAATTTTGTTTTTGTGTTTTGCTTTACCACTCTTCGCCCAAGTTCCCATCCCGGTTTCGGATGGCTCAGGCTTCGGTCCGACTATGATCGTTCGGCAAAATGTGCATCACGATGTCTCACCCCCAATACGCGATCTTCCAACCCTGGACCAGGGCACGCCAACACTAGTCTTTCAGCATGAAGCGGAACCGTTGCGTCGCATTCCCTTGCCGCCCGGTTTGAAACCTGCCGGCGAGCCGGATCTCGCCTTGCAACATACGACGCCACTGGCGCCTGCGAGCTTGGCTCCAACTACGGGTCTGGGGTTTGAGGGCCTGGGCAATGCTTCACTAGGCTTCACGGTCAACAGCGCACCTCCAGACACGAACGGCGCTGTTGGATCTACGCAATACGTTCAGTGGGTCAACAGCTCCTTCGCTGTTTTCAATAAATCAACGGGCGCGCTGATTGCCGGCCCAACTGCCGGCAACTCTCTCTGGTCGGGCTTTGGCGGCGGATGCCAGACAAACAACGACGGCGACCCGATCGTGCTCTATGACAAGCTCGCCAACCGCTGGGTTCTCACACAGTTCTCCGTTTCCACCACGCCCTTTCTGCAATGCGTTGCCGTATCGACCACGTCCGACGCAACCGGTACCTATAACCGCTATTCGTTCCAGTACTCCACCTTCGATGACTACCCGAAAATGGGAGTATGGCCCGACGGTTACTACATCACCTTCAATATGTTCAATGGCAACACCTTCGTTGGCGCCGATGCCTGCGCTTACGACCGCAATGCCATGCTCAACGGCCAACCCGCAACTCAGATCTGCTTCCAGCAAGGCTCATCGGTCGGTGGGTTGCTGCCTTCCGATCTGGATGGCACCACCGCTCCTCCGGCAGGGTCTCCAAACTTCCTGGTATTCTTCGGAACCAACAATCTCAATCTGTTTAAGTTCCATGTGGACTTCGCTACTCCCGCAAATTCCACTTTCACCGGTCCTACCGTAATCCCGGTCACGGCATTCACTGCGTTGTGCAATGGAGGCACTTGCGTTCCCCAGTCGGGGACAACCCAACAATTGGATTCGTTGGCCGACCGCCTCATGTATCGACTTGCCTATCGCAACTTCGGCAGTCATGAGTCGCTGGTGGTCAACCACTCCGTTGTCGCCGGATCGAGCGGCGGCGTGCGCTGGTACGAGTTGCAAAATCCAAATGGAACCGTCACCGTGGCCCAGCAAAGCACTTTTGCTCCTGACTCCAAGTTCCGCTGGATGGGAAGCATCGCCATGGATCAGTCAGGTGACATGGCCATGGGTTATAGCGTATCGAGCAGCAGCAGCAACCCATCCATCGCATTTACTGGACGCGCGGCCACCGATCCGGCCAACACCATGCAAACCGAGACCACCATCATTAACGGCACGGGTTCGCAAACGGGCAATTTGACACGCTGGGGCGATTACAGCGCCATCACCGTTGATCCGGTAGACGATTGCACTTTCTGGTACACCAACGAGTACATCAAGACCACGGGTTCCTTCAACTGGAACACCCGCATCGCCAATTTCAAGTTCGCGAATTGCGGCGCTGCGGCCACGCCGGACTTCTCTCTATCGGCATCCCCGACGAGCCTGTCTGTCACTCAGGGCAGCAGTGGATCGACCACTATTACCGTCAATCCGACCAATGGCTTCAACAGCAGTGTTAGCCTCTCAGCCTCCGGCCTGCCGGCAGGAGTTACAGCGAGCTTCAGTCCCGCGAGCACCACAGGGAGCAGCAGCTTGACGCTCACTGCCAGCGGCACAGCAACTACGGGAACCGCGACAGTGACCATCACCGGCACATCCGGCAGTCTAAGTCACACCACTACGGTTACGCTCACGGTGAACGCCACTGCGACTCCCGACTTCTCGCTATCGGCCTCGCCAACCAGCGTGTCTGTGACACAGGGCGGAAGCGGAACCAGCACGATCACCGTCAATCCCGTGAATGGCTTCACCGGCAGCGTAAGCTTGTCGGCCTCCGGGATCCCAAGCGGTGTCACCGCATCGTTTAACCCCGGCAGCACAACCACCAACAGCACCGTGACCTTTACAGCCAGCAGCACTGCAACGACTGGAACATCGACTGTAACTATCACTGGTACTTCGGGAAGCCTGACGCACACCACGACGATCACTCTTACGGTGAATGCAGCCGCGACTCCTGATTTCTCGCTGTCGGCATCGCCAACTAGCGTGACGATCAACCTTGGCGCCAGCGGGACGAGCACCATCACGGTTACGCCCAAGAACGGCTTCACCGGATCAGTCAGCCTGTCGGCCTCCGGTCTGCCGAGCGGGGTCACCGCCAGCTTTAATCCAACCAGCACGACCGGCACAAGCACGCTGACTCTCACCGCAGCCAGCACAGCTACAACCGGCGCCGCCACCGTGACAGTAACTGGTACTTCCGGTAGCCTCACTCATACCACGACCATTTCTCTCACCGTCAACTCGGGTGCGGCGCAGCAACTGCTGGGCAACCCCGGCTTTGAGAATGGAACTAACACTGCCCCGTGGACACTGACCGCTGGCGTAATCAACAACTCGTCCGCAGAGCCACCGCATAGCGGAGCCTGGGATGCATGGCTCGATGGTTATGGGACAAATCATACCGACACAGCCACGCAGACTGTGACAATTCCATCAACGGCAACCACGGCCACTTTGAGCTTCTGGTTGCACATTGATACCGCCGAAACCACCACCACAACCGCCTTTGATACTCTTCAGGTCCAGGTGCTCAACAGCTCCAACACGGTACTGGCAACCCTGGGAACGTTCTCGAACCTGAACCATGCTGCCGGCTATCAACAACACTCGTTCAGCGTAATCAATTTCAAAGGACAGACCATCAAAATCCGGTTCATCGGAACCGAAGATTCCAGCCTGCAGACGTCGTTTGTAATCGACGACACTGCTCTGAATGTTCAATAGCACTTCACACCCCATCCTCTGCGAACAACGCAGGGGATGGGGTATTCCGTTTCCGGGGCCATCATGGCCTCGGATTTTTTTGCCCATTTGGAAAATTAAATATTCATTTAAGATTCAATGACACAATGTTAAAGACAATTATTTTCTCTTACCTCTTGAGTTCTCTTGCGTTCGCCCAGGAAACCACCAACATCGTGCGTGTCTCTCCAGAACGCATCGGTTTGGTTCTTGTCTCCGAGACGCATGATGGTTTCGCCATAGCCACCGACGGCGCTCAATTCAATGCAGATGGGACATCCAGCGAAGTACAGAAGTTATTTCAAGTGGGCAAATATGGGGCCATCGCCTTCGCCGGAAATGTTTCCATTCAGGATCCAGTGGATCGTCCCGTGCGGGAAGAGGTCAATGTTTCACGAATCGCCAAGAGCTGGCTCGACTCCCATCCCGACGCCAACCTGGTAACGGCAAACGCCGAAATCAACGCTCTTATTTCGCAGACGCTCACCAAGTTCTTTTCCACTCGCAAACCCGGAGCACGGGCCGGCAAGTATATCTTTAGCCTTGTTAGCATTGGATTCATAGAGGGCAAAGAACTACTAACATCCACAGAATATTTCGTCCCTCTGTCGAAAGGAAAAGCGCCCCGCGCTGACAAGGGTTGGGTGCACCTGAAACGAGGAGGCATTTGGCCCAAAGGTAGCCAACGGGTGCTGGAGGAACTGGTTAGCGGCAACTTGCCGGCGTTGAAAGAATTCAAAGCAGAACCTGCAGTGAAGAAACGCCATTCGTCCCCGGCTCAATCCCAATCTGCACAAGATCTCATCGATTTCTTCGACGTGATCTTGCGCGCATCCGAGTCAGACGAAGGCAAAAAGCTGGACCGCACTGCTCCTATTGTCACACCGCCAAACCGGTTGGCAATCGTCTCCGAAAAAGACGGCTTTACATGGAAAAAGTGAGAAGCGAGTTTATCGCAAAAATGCATTGGCCACGTGCGCCGCAGGCGTGCGCGCAGCGAAGCGGAGCACATAAAACAAAATTAACGACAGTGTCTCTACGACTGCTTGCAGGAGCCAGCGACTCTCCATGATCGAGGTAGGTCTTATCGGATTCGGCGCATCGGGACGCACCTTTCACGCTCCGGTGATCCACGCCGTCCCAAGTATGCGCTTGGCTGCGATTCTCCAACGCCACGGTGATGATGCCGCTAAATCCTATCCCGAGGCGCGCATCGTGCGCAGTATGGAAGAACTGCTTTCCATCCCGGAGATTTCGCTGGTTGTGATTGCCACTTCAAACACATCGCATTACCTGCTGGCGCGGCAATCATTGTTAGCTGGAAGGCATGTTGTGGTCGACAAGCCTTTCACCACAACATTGCGCGAAGCAGAAGAGCTGATCAAACTGGCCAAAGACTGTAACCGGCTGATCTCCGTCTACCAGAATTCGCGCTGGCATGGAGATTTCCTGACCGTGCGCAAGCTGATAAGCTCCGGCATACTTGGCAAACTGGCCCGATACGAGGCCCACTTCGACCGTTTTCGTCCTGAACTTCGGCCCGGAGCGTGGCGCGAAGGCACAGACCCAGGAAGCGGATTGCTCTTTGACTTAGGTCCACACCTGATTGATCAAGCACTATTACTTTTTGGTGCGCCCATTCATGTAACCGCCGACGTGCGTATTGAAAGAGACACTGCCGTTGCTGACGACGCCTTCGATGTCGTCCTGCACTATGGCGAGTTCCGCGCTGTGCTCGGCGCATCCATGTTGGCCGCATCGCCTGGCCCTCGATTTCTCTTGTATGGAACACGCGGTTCTTTTGTGAAATACGGAGTTGATCCTCAAGCCGAAGCCTTGAAACTGGGCGAGATACCTGGAGGCGATCGTTGGGGCGAGGAATCAGAGGCAATGTGGGGAAAGCTCTCTCTTGTTAAAGGCGACGGCTTCACAACTGAACAAATCCCCACGGAACCAGGCGACTATCGCCGCTACTACGCCAACGTACGCGACGCAATCCTGGGCAAGGCCACTTCAGACGTCACCTCGCAACAAGCGCTTGACGTAATGCATGCGCTGGAATTGGCGGTTGAAAGTAGCCGGCACGGGTGCATCCTTCCTTGGGATCGATAAACCCACGACACCCTGTCATCCCGAACGTAGCGCAGCAAGGAATTGACAATTGCGAGCATGATGGGCGCGGAGTGAGGGACCCCGATAATGTTTCAAGCTTAATTGCAGATACGAGGTATTCTACCTGTGTTTTTCACAAGCAGGGTTCAAGGGGCCGAGTGCAATGCTGGGTCAAATACCTCGGATCAGCGATTTAGACTGACACATTCTCGGGATCCTTCACTCCGCGCCCATCTTTAATTCAGAAGCTCAGCTTTTCCCCCGCGCTCCGTTCAGGATGACAGAGGGATAAGGTGGTCGCAAAAAAAACGGGCGATTTTCCGACTATGAAACCTCTCTTAATTGCAGCTCGATTAGGCGTATCATAGAGGTTCACGCCAATGCTAAGAGCGCTTTCCATCCCGCTCGGATTGATGCTGGCACTCCTGGGAACCGCCGCTGCCCAAACTCAAATCCAACCCGCGCCGCCAGCGCAAGACCTCACGCAAAACACACCCGCGCAGCAATTGCCCCCGTCACAGATGCCTCCCTCCTCTCCGCGCATCAGCTATGCTGGTGGATTCTTAACGGTTGTCGCCAGCAATGCAACGCTCGACGAGGTGTTGGTTGGAATTGGAAAAGCTATTGGCGCAAATATTCAAGGTATCCAAGCGCAAGCTCCAGAGAGGGTTTTTGGCCAATTTGGACCTGCTTCGCCCTGCCAGGTGCTCGATAGCTTGCTGGTGGGTTCACGCTACGATTTTATTCTGGTCGGCTCTCCCGGACGCGTGGGAGCGGTCCGCGAGATCATTTTGTCGCCATCCTCAACACAAACCAACCAATCTGCGCAGCTCGCTATACAACCGTCCATACAAGGCCCGATTGAGAACAACCCTCCCGCAGTGGTCAACAACCAACAACCGCCAACAGACCTTTCTCCAGAAGAACGGGCGGGATTTCGTCGAAACCGCCGAGGCCCCGGTGCGCGGGAAATCGTAAGGCCGCAATCCCCACAACCTGATGCTTCTGCAACACCTCCATCGCCATCTTCGCCGAACCCTTAGTTCAGCCTGAAAAAATCTTCTCCGCGTCTCAGGACCTCCGCGGTAATTTCTCCGTGTTTTCTCAGTGTCTCCGTGCCTCCGTGGTAGGTTTTGGTTTTTGGTTCTGGCTCAAGCAAAACCATCAACCACAGAGGACACGACGGGAGACAAAGGAAGACATACGATACAAAAGTTCACGAATTCCATCCTTCTCTGCGGTTTCTGCGTACTCTGCGATTGACGTTTGGCTTTGTTCTTCTCAGTGTCTCCGTGCCTCCGTGGTGGGTTTTGATTTTTCGGTTGCGGCTCTGCTGGTCCGCGTCTATGTGAATGGTGGGATCCATAACCCACACCAAAAAAAACCGGCGATGGCTTTCACCATCGCCGGCCAGCTAAACTTCAAGCGTCGCTACTTGAAGGATTCAAACGATTGTGAGAATTGGAAGTTGTTCTGCGAAATGCCACTGCACGTGGCTGAGGCTGAACCGTTGTTGGGACAACCTCCGTTATCGCGCCCGAACGACCAGAAAGACAAGCGTGTCATGAACGAATTCGCATTCGCAAAGTTCAAGACCGTGTTGGTATCGGCCAATTTGAAAATCTCGGTGTTGGTGTCGTTGATGCCGATCATCACCGTCAAGCCGATATTGGAACTCAATCCCGCTGACACCACCTGGTTATGCGTGGCAATAGCGGCATTGACTCCGTCCTGGCCCATGTTTGGACCCGTGCAACTCGGAGCGCTTCCATCCTGGCTGCAGCCGTAATCCATGCCCATCACGTTGATGACATCGGGATTGAATCCGTCTTTCTTGGCTTCATTCAGCACCGCCAAGCCGGTGTTGATCAGTCCACTTGGTAAAACGGGTAACGTGAAGGAAACAACCACACCGGAGTTCGCGGCTTTGATCGCTTTGAGTGCCTGAATCAAAGGCGGCAAGCCGGGACCATCGCCCAACGTATCGCTGGCTTCCATGTCGAAGTCGAGCATCTTCACGTTGTAGCGATTGATCACTCCCTGCAGGCTGGTTTGCAATCCACTCGCGCTGGTGCACTGGCCGGTAATTGAACCGAGCGCGCCACCAAACGAGATGATCACCTGAGTCCCATTCGCCTGCAACTGCTGCACGATGGTCTGCATGCTGGTGCCATTGGAGAGGTTATCGGTCGGAAGGGTCCCGCCAAGTCCGCCCCAGCCGAAGTTGCAGCCTCCGCCGCTGTTGACGAGGAAGGCCAAAGTAATGCCTTTCAGCCCCGCACTCTTGGCATTAGCAACAACGCCTTGGCCACTGGCCGTCAAGCTCTGGTCGTTGTAGGGAGCAAAAAGCCTCGCGCCCGGTGGCAACGGAGTAGGCGTAGGGCCTGGAGGTGTTGGAGTAGGCGTAGGAGTTCCACCGCCTCCCCCTCCACTACATGAGACAGGTGAGAACCATGGATCGCCGGTGCCTGCCGGGCCGCTGTTGCCAGGAGTGGTTGGATTCGCGCCTTGGCTACAGAATTGTGCCTTGTAGTTGTTGCTTCCGACACTGACCACGGCGCCTGCACAATACTGTACTGTGGAAGTCCATGCAGCTGCACAACTGCCACCACCGCCTCCACTCGGCGTCGGCGTTGGAGTGGGCGTTGGCGCTGGGGTTGGTGTTGGAGTTGGATTTGGTGTGCCACTCACGAGTTGCCACAACGCCGGCACGTTGGGCGGCTCCCACCCGACTTGCGAGGTGTGTGCCTGAATGCACTTGAAGGTCTGTCCGTTAAAAGTGACCAGTTGGCCTATGGAATATGCGGTATTCGGCTGCCACGCAGGAGCCGATTGGGCAGAAGCTGTCACGGTAACCAGGCATAAAACTACACAAATGCCGGTCACCAGAAGGGATCGGGGTTTCATAAGCTTTCTCCTTTGGATAAGTCCTCATGAATGGAGTTCCCGGATGTATGGTTGCTATGACACAAAAAGGCGCAACCGCCCCGATCCTTCTGCCCGGTGAAAAATTGGGACGCCACAGTTTAATACATGAATCGTTTTAATGACAAATAGGAAAAGCCACTAAATCGTATCCCTCAAACCTATGGATACCGCTGCAACTGCGCCAATTATGCGGGCATTTTTCGATTAAATGCTTTTAATAATTTTATTGACACAGCAACAAAGTTCCTGTAATTTTCTTCCCGCTTCCCCGGAACTGCAAGCAAGGGGAGGCGACCTTCCGGAATTGCCAACCGCTCACTTTGTTCCAGGCATAGCTACGCTCGCCTGGGATGCGGCCGTCCTATTGTCGTAGTTAAATGCGGCAATCGTCATCAACCGAGTAACTGAACCAAAGATTCAGATTCAGAACAAAAACTTTAGGAGGAACTCTAATGACGCGTCGGTTCTTTTCACCCTTGACCGTGGCTTCGATCGCCATCCTTTTTACAGGTGTGGCGTTGGCCCAAACTGATCCCGGCCCGCGGGGCGGCGCCGCAGGCGCCGGCGGTCCGATCAGCGGGTTGACCGCCACTCAGCAGGCATTTTTCACGAATGCCGCAGGCGTATTCGCCGAAGTCGATTCCGTAAAAGGAACTATTGCGGGCGAACCCGGAGTGGGTCTTGGCCCTACATTTAACGGCAACAGTTGCGCGCAGTGCCATGCTGAGCCTGCGACCGGCGGCAGCAGCCCCGGCTTGAACAGCAGGTTGCATGCCGTACCCAATCCTCAAGTTGCGCTGGCAACTCGGGATGGCGCGACCAACACTGTGCCTTCTTTCATCACCAACAATGGTCCGGTGCGGGAAGCGCGATTCATCTCTACGAATGTCGGTGATGTCCATGCTCCCCTGGATGGCGGCGTTCATGCGCTCTACACAATTAAAGGAAGGAGCGATGCCCCCGGATGCAACCTGGCTCAACCAGACTTTGCCACAGCCCTGGCCCAGAACAACGTGATCTTCCGCATTCCTACACCGGTATTCGGCTTGGGATTTGTAGAGGCCACGCCGGACGCCACATTTGCGGCCAACCTGGCCGCGAATGCCTCGCAGAAATCTGCTCTGGGCATCAATGGCCGCCTGAACACCAGCGGCAACGACGGTACGGTCACGAAGTTTGGCTGGAAAGCGCAGAACAAGTCTCTTCTGATCTTCGCCGGCGAGGCCTACAACGTCGAGCAGGGTGTAAGCAATGAACTGTTCACCAACGAGCGCTCTGCGGTTCCGGGCTGCGTCTTCAACACCAGCCCCGAAGACCATTCCGATCTCACCGATACTACGGCGAGTCCCTCTGGCGCGGCGTCAGATACGGTGAACTTTGCCATGTTCATGCGACTGCTGGCCCCGCCCACACCCAGCGGATCATCGACATCCATCACCAATGGCTCCAACCTGTTCAACAGCATTGGCTGTGCTCTGTGCCACACGCCAACCCTCACCAGCGGACCTTCGCCGTTTACGGCGTTGAACAATGCAACCTATCATCCGTTCTCGGATTTTGCTATCCACAAGATGGGCAACCAGCTTATCGACGGTGTCCACGGGAACGAGGCCGAACCGGATGAGTTCCGCACAGCACCGCTTTGGGGACTGGGCCAGCGATTGTTCTTCCTGCACGACGGCCGCACCACCGACCTGCTGCAGGCGATTGCGGCCCACACCGGTGGTCCGAACAATTGCTTTACTAATCAGGACTTCGACCAGTTCGTGATCAATGGCGTAGCCTTCCAACCATTCGAGCAAAGACAGACCTGCGTCTCAGAGGCCGATGCAGTCATCACCAACTTCAACAACCTCACCGCATCCCAGAAACAGGATGTGCTGAACTTCCTGCGCTCGCTGTAGAACGTGAAAGACCGCGAAGAAAACCACTTCGCGGTCTTTTCAAAGAGGAACTAAAAAGACAACCTGTTTCGGATGCAACGCTCACCTTAGTCGGGCCAATCATTCACCCCTTGTCATTCTGAGGCCGTTCTTTGGCCGGTCGCGGTAGGGATGGGGATTGCTCCCCACCCCCCGCACGGATCCGTACAGGCGCTGATTAGCGCATACGGCTCTTATCGCGGATGGTAGCGGCCAACCTCTCCGCACACTCGTCCTCGAATCACACCTTCTTCA
>DASZFK010000660.1:0-3032 GCA_035939855.1 Candidatus Angelobacter sp. | reverse complement strand
AAGGAAGCGGTCAATGCCGCACTTGATGAGTATATCCGGCGGAGGAAACAGCTAAATATTCTCGACCTTATTGGAAAAATCGACTTCGACGAAAACTATGACTATAAGAGTGAACGCAGGCGGAAAGGAAGATGAATGTACTAGTTGATACCTCGGTCTGGTCACTTGTTTTTCGCCGAAAGCCGGCAATTCTGAATGCGCTCGAAAAATCAATTGTTGCTGATTTCAGCGAGTTGGTTAAAGAAGGGCGAGTCCGTATCATTGGCCTCGTTCGCCAGGAATTACTCAGCGGTGTTAGATCAGTTGCCCAGTACGAAAAACTTCGGACCGATCTGGAAGGATTCTTCGACGAGACAGTCAGCACACAGGATCATGAAGAAGCCGCAAAATGCGCCAATACTTGCAGGGCAAAGGGAGTCGCCGTTTCAGTCACTGACATCCTGATCTGCCAGATAGCCATGAGTCGTGGATTTAGTATTTTTACGACCGACCCTGACTTCCAAAATTATGCAAAAATACTTCCCATCCGGCTCCATGTGCTAAGAAAATAACAAATCTGCGCAACCGGGGGCGGCTGCGCTCCACATTTCTTCTGCGATTGCGTGGCAACAGCCGTCGCCGTTTTCCGTTGTCATTAAGTTAAGACGTTCGATAACCGCAAGTTCCCTGAACCCTGCGCAAAAATACAGACCAGTTCTTTCCCGAAATGGAACGTGCCTTAACTAGCAGGGCTGATTTTTTGCCCGAAAAAAACTGCGTTCTGATATCTTTTCCTTGCGTACCAAAGAGGATTTTCCTACTAAATTCCGTCTTTAATAAATGGGGAAACGCTTGTCTGATCGAGGAAGCCGATGAACCGCACTGCAACCCTGGGTTCTGCGCTGGGAACCGTTCTGCTCGCCACTTTATTTTTTCGCGGCTCACCTGTGGGCTCCTCTGCGCCCACGCAGTCAAACCAGCAGCCTACCAGGCGCTCGGCGCCGCAGGAACGGCCCACGGTTCACAAAAACAAGCAAGCCCGCTGGTTGCAGGCGGACGGTCCGTGGAAAGCATCACGCCAGCACTTTGCCGGAGCCAGAAGTGGTAAAGAATGTCCAGCGCTTTCTGTCCGCAGCCCTGATCAGCCGCCTTCCGGGCCGCCGGGGAGCATCAACCTGTCGCTGGATGATGGCCGGGAAGAAGCAGCCACCAATCCAAGAGAGGACATCTGGTGCATTCCCGATGACGACGACTCCGTCCGGGCCGTTATCGCTGTTGTCCCCGATCCCATCCACTCCCGCATGACGCTTGTTTTTGACCGGAGCATTGAGGCCATCCAGTTGGCTGCGGACAATATGAAGTATGTGATCGACCAATATTGGCTGCCTTGGGAATCAGAGCCCAAGCAATGGGACGACTACGAATCATGGAAAAAGGCCGGAGTCGACGAGCAGGAGCGGCAGGAGTTGCCAGGGCTTTTGATGTTTCGCTGGACTGGCGATCCCACTGAGAGCACAGGCCAATCCAAAGTTCGTCTGCTTTATGTTTTCCTGGTTTCCGATACCGCGACTTCCGGAATCAACGGCACGCAATTTACCAATGCCGCTGATTATGCCAGAGACGTGCTGTGCGCAAAGCAAGCATCTTCCCAACCTTATTGCAAAACCCTTCGGATTATCGGCCCTTCATTTTCAGGTTCCCTGGCTTCGCTGCATGACCTTGCCGGCCAGAGACCAGAGACGTTTACTGTATACAGCGGCACAGTTTCAAGCGCGGCTGCCATCAGGCAACAGCACTTCGAAAAGCTGACGCCCCCATTGACATTTCGAGCATTTGTAAACGATTCGGAATCAGCGATTCGGAGCCTACTCGGTTTTCTCCACGACAAACACGAGATTACCTGTAACGATGCCCCGGAAATCGCCATACTCTCTGAGGCAGCCACAACGTATGGTGATGCGCCGAGGGACTCCGCTCAACCTTGCCGGTACACGAGTTTCTCTTATCCGCGTGAGATTTCCAGCCTTCGCAATGCATACAAGCAGATGGTAAGCGACGCAGCGCCTTCCACAGGGAACAGCCCCGCCAATGGCAGGCCTTATCTATCCTTCAATCTCTCCGACCCTACCAACAGCAGCGATGAGCCGCCCGATTTCTCGACACAACAGGGGCCGCTATCGAAAGAAGCCGTCCTGATGCAGTTTGCGGCCCAGATTCGCCGGGACCACTACAAGTATGTAGGTATCCTTGGCAGCAACGTGCTCGACGTAATGTTCCTCACGGATTTTTTACGAAAAGCATGTCCTGACACGCGGCTGTTTGTGGTGAACTCCGATCTTCTGTTTGAGCGGGAACTTGATAATGCGCCCTATCTGGGCATGATGGCCGTAAGCACCTATCCATTGCTCGCACCCAATCTCGATTGGACCAATCCCAAGGAACTAAAGGGCAGTGTTGGACCGAGGTTTCCTCGTTTGCCTTTTTCCGACCAGTTTGAAGAAGGTCAATACAATGCAGCCCTGATGACCCTCGGTGAGATCGCGTCCAACGGGCGGACGGTTGAACCTTATGAATATCATCTTCCGTTCCAGGCCAATCCACAACGCTTTGACCCAAAATCAACCCAATTCCCCCTGTGGTTCACGGCTGTAGGCACAGGCGGATACTGGCCGATTCAGGTCTCCTCCAACGAACAGAATGCGGCGAATTCGACATCTACGATGGAGCCGGAACTCAAGCCGCCCGATTTTTCACCAGCCTGGAACGCGGCGGTAACGCTGCTATGCGTCTTCGCCTTTTTGCACATTGCAATCGTGCTGACGGCTTCCCCGCTTCGCCAATTCCGCGACTTGGCTTTGGTGACCACCGTACCGGCACAGAGGCTGTTCTTTATTCATATGTCGTCGGCCATGGTCGCTGCTGCCTTGGTGATGTTGGCAACTCCGGCGTGGCGATTTGGTTTGCATGGAACCACGTTCCTCCAGAGCTTGGTGCTTTTCATTGCTGTTCCGCTCGCGCTTATCGGCATCATCTTCACGTGCGTGATATTACAT
>DASZFK010000659.1:0-5911 GCA_035939855.1 Candidatus Angelobacter sp. | reverse complement strand
TTCGTCTATCACTGCCATATCCTTGGCCACGAGGATAACGGCATGATGGCGATTATCCGTGTCCTTCCACAGTAAGTTTTCTTGCTGCAAAAAATGCGGTTTCAGGAGTTCTCCTGAAGCCGCATTAAAAATTCGCCACTGAGCGAGAACGCTTTCACACCCCACAAGAGTCACTGTCATCCTGAGCGGCAGCGAAGAGCTCGTCCTGAGACTAGGCGAAGGAAACTGCTCCGCTGCACTTGGGGTCGAGAGGTTGTCCTGGTGATAGAGAGTGACTATAGGATCGCCGCCTTGACGCAACCTCTCTACCGTGGAGCCATTCACCAGGACGACATCGAGGCGGTCAATCAAATCAAAAGCCGAAACCCTTTTGGGCCACGAATACACGCGAATGAACACGAATCAAGATCAAAGCAAGAAGAGCTAACGACTTGCACACTGGTTTCCCACCCCGACTCCATCTAAAATAAACGTGTCGTCCGCCTCATTTATTTCTGGCAGGAAGAGATGAAACATTCAGATATCCCAAGTCGGCTCACTAAGGCTTTCTTGACAGCATTACTGATCGCCCTGCCGGTGTACGGGCAGCGATACGATTCACCCTCTTCGTACACCAAGGTGTCGCCCGCCCCCTCTGCCGCCAATGCTTTGGACGCGGTCAAAGTCGCGCTCGGCAAGCGTTTATTTTCTGATTCTCGCCTGTCGTTTGATGAATGGAATTCTTGCGCGAGCTGCCATGAGCCGTCCCATGGATTTTCAGAAAGCCGTCCGGTGAGCGTTGGCGTGTTGAACCATCGCGGAAAGCGCCATACGCCTACTCTTTTGGGCCGTGGATCAGGAGTATCTCAATTTTGGGATGGACGCGCTGCGACTCTGGAAGAGCAGGTCCTCATGCCCATCTCCGATCCAAACGAAATGGGGACAACCGTAGAGGCCGCGCTGCAACGGCTTCATCAGGATCCTGTTTACCGTAGACTGACTCGCGAGTCCCTGGCGGAAGCCTTGGCCAGCTACGTGCGCAGCATACGCTCCGAAAACAGCAACTACGATCTCTTCCTTTGGGGATGGCCGGGCGCTATCAGCGATCTTGAACTCGAAGGGCTGCGCCTGTTTCAAAATAAAGCGCGATGCTATCTCTGCCACTCCAGCAATCGATTCACCGACGAGCAATTTCACAACACCGGCATAGCCTGGCGGGATGGTGCGCTACAGGACGAAGGCCGCGCAGCCATTACCGGCAAGCCCTACCACAAAGGCGCATTCAAGACTCCGACCTTGCGCGATGTCGGGCGGCGCGGACCTTACATGCACGATGGAAGCCTAGCGACCCTAGAAGATGTAATCGAGTACTATAACCGTGGCGGCAACCACAACCCCTACCTGGACGAGAACATCGTCCCCCTAAATCTTTCTGATGCGGAAAAGAAGGCGCTACTGGCATTCCTGCGGTCTGGGCTTGCCGGAAAGATACAGGATGGAGTCATTGAAAAACCGCTGCAATCGAGGAACAGGCCAATTAATCTGCCGTGAACTCCCGACCGCGTACAGTTTTTTCAATTAGAAAACAATCGTGGCAGGGCCGGCTATTGGCACGTATCAGGGCGTAGCCTATACTTGAACCCATGACCTTATCCGCAAGAAACCAACTAGAGGGCGTCGTCGAAGAAATCCAATTAGGGACAGTTATGGGGCACGTAACCGTCCGGGTCGGCAACAATCTGGTCGAGAGCATCATTACCCGGCGCAGCGTGGAAGAAATGAAGCTGAAAAAGGGCGACAAGGTTAAGGCGGTTATCAAATCCACCGAAGTGATGCTGCTTAAGGATTAGCCACGACGCGGATAGTTTTTACCATCCGAACCCAGCGAGCGGGCCGCTTGTCCGTGGGCACGACCAGCCGTAAAGGGCCGTTGCCTTCCACCAGCGGTCTCCCATCTTCACTGTCTGCAATCAACACCTGGAGATTGCCGACACTCTCATCCAGTTCCGCCCAAGAAAATGCGACCTGATAGCCGTCAGTGGCGCTGACCACGATACAGGTCGACATCGCCTTACCACGCAAGTTTTCTCCTGAGGGAACTCCGGCATCTTTGAGCAGGTCGCGCAGTGGCACTCCGCTGTAGGAGGCGGTCTTCTTGTCGTGAGCGTTCGTTGCCGATATGGAGATATGTTTGAGTTGTTTCCAGTCCTGCTGCTCAAAGGTTCGAGCATGAGAAACATCTCCGCTAACTTGCAAAAGCGGCGCCTGCTGGGCCTGGGCGGCAAGCTGAAAAACCGTGAGCAGAACAAAAAGAGTCAGTCTTTTCATCGACGGGAGTATAGCCTACGAGAAATACTTAAAAACGATTTAAGTCGAATTGACAATACGATTACAACAGACTAAAACCGTATACTGCAAGGAGGCTTTATGGCAACTGTACTCGAACGTCCGCAACTCTCAGTCGCCCTGCCGACGACCAAACTGCTCATCGGCAATGAATGGCAAGGGGGGGTATAGAGTTCCGGACCATCCTGGTGGCTGCAAGTGATCAAGAGAGTCTGTGCGAGGTGCTGAATGGGGATGGTTTCGATCTTATCGTCATTCCTCGGAGGTTTGCCGATGAAGGCGCAGCACAAGATGCCTTCAGCGCCTTCGGTCAATCGCTGGCTGGGGCAGTTGAATCGACGATTCTCTTTTGCCCGTAGAGGAGTGACTCTCGTTTAGTGTTAGAATTCCGGCCATGAAGAGACGAACATTGCTGCAGGGAATACCGGCGGTGGCGATGCTATCGCCCTCGCTTTGGGCGACGGGAGTCGGAACGTCCGAAAACCGTGATGGCTTAGGCTCTCGGAGCAGCGAGGCTGAGGGATCGAGTGGAGTCTACGAACTGCGCGTGTATCATGCCGCGCCTGGAAAACTGGGAGACCTGCTGGCCCGGTTCCGCGACCACACGATTAAAATTTTTGACCGGCATGGCATCGAAAGCGTCGCTTACTGGACACCGCTGGATGAGCCGGAGAAGAGCAAGACGTTGATTTACATCCTTCGTCATCCGAGCCGGGAGGCAGGCGAGAAAAACTGGAAGTCGTTTCGGGATGATCCCGAATGGAAGAGCGTGAAAGAGAAATCGGAAGCGAATGGCGCGCTCGTGGAGAAAGTGGATTCCACGTTTATGGCCCTCACGGATTTCTCGCCATGGGGTATCTCCAAGAATAGATGAACAATCACCTCAGCCGTTCAATCCGCTAGGGAGCATTGGGCGAAGTTTGAATTAATTGCCTGGCATGGCAGATGAAATGAATGGTGCGAAAGGGGGGACTCGAACCCCCACGGTTTTACCCGCCAGATCCTAAGTCTGGTGCGTCTGCCAATTCCGCCACTCTCGCTTATAAACAATTTATCATGGCACTTCGCAGCTATGGCACACCACTAACATATTTCCGGGCAGTCACAACCCGAATGCCTTCGTAGATGCCAACCGTAAGAATGTCCTGGTCGCCCGAGACAATTAACTTCGCATTGGAATTGATGGCACATTCAAAAATCATGTCATCCTTGGCATCGCGGCACATACCTTTGAGCCTGCCAGGCGCTGGAACCTGGATTGCTTATGCGTATAGATTGCTAAACTCTGCATGACATAGCGTACGTGCCATCCAAATTTCTCTGTCAGTACGCGTGCAATTTCTTCTTCGATCTGATCACAAATAGCAATTTCGTCTTCTACCAATGCTTTTTCCAAGGCTTTAAGGGGAATTCCATCAAATTGCAACCCGGAAATCCAGATGCCTGAATCGAGAAGAACGATCACCTTTTTTTCTTCTTCTCGCCAGGACCGACCGTAGAACGTGCTTCATCTACAAAATGTTCGACATCGGCCTTTCTGTATTCTCGGGAGTTTCGGCTTTGAGCATATTGACGATCAATGATCAGTCGCTGGCGAATCCGCTCGGCACGATAGGTGCGGAATGCTTCTCGAAACAGTTCGCTAAGATTTCGGCTTTCTTCCTTTGCAACCTGGTCAACCTCCCGGGCAAGCCGCTCGGGAAAACTGATCGTGAAAACGCGGGATGATCTGGATCGTCCAGTATTCATAGTCTTAGTATTACATAATACGATTTTGTCGTACAGCTCAATCACTTCACGACCAACGTCATAGGCATGGAGTGAGTCGCGTTGCCGGAACTGGCTGTCACCGTCAGCGTATAGGTTCCCGGTGGTGTCGCTACTGGAGGCGGACCTTTTGAGCCTCCGCCGCCTCCTCCGCAAGCTGTCAGGGTAATGACAATTGCCAGTACACTCGCCAAAAAGAAGCTTGCAAAACGGCGTTTCCGAGGTCGAACCCATACGATTCCGGCCACCGCAACCGCGGGCCACAAGGCAATGGCCCCCGCCGCGTGCTTGGTATGCATAAATCGATTTAATAACGTTGCTAATCCTGCCTGTCAATCGTATACTTTCTCCGCTTTTGGGAATTATGTCCGCCCTACCATCCCTGTGTTCAAAAAAGGAGTCCTTTCATGAAGCACCCACACTTTGCAACCTTCACAACCCGGCTGATGACAATTCTTTTCGCCATTGCACTTGTTGCCGCTCTCAACGCCAGCGCTACTCCTATCCAGATCTACGGCACGTGGCATTGCAGTAATGATGGCTGTGGCTGGGGCACGGTCCGCGACATGACGGATTTCGATGCCAAGAACCATTGGATCATCGACCGGGGTGACGGAGTTCCGTCAGTCAACCTCGTGGTGCTCTCCTTCGTAAACCCACTCAAGCTCTTGAATCAGACCAACGACGCACAAACCGTGAACGGCGTGCCGATCGGCATGAACGCCCAGATCGTCAGTTATTTCACGAGCAAGAACATCCGCGTGATGCTTGCCATTGGGGGCATCACCTTTGTCACTGATTGGAATACGGCTCTGGCAACGAATCCATCGCAATTGGGATTGAATGCCGCAGCCATCGCCAAGGCCCTGGGAGTGGGCATTGAGATCGACTACGAAGAGAACACCAGCCCGAACCTGAGCGGTTTACAGTCATTTATTAACGCCTATCGTTCCCAGTTGCCTTATGACGCCACTGGCGCGAACCCGGCGGCGCGGCTCACAATTGATCTTGGCGCAGGTGATCGCTTCTTGATTCCCATCGCGCAGATGGCTACCTCCCAATGGCTTACCACGTCCAATCCGGTTTTGGATTATGCCAATGCGCTCGTCCCCAGCAAACAACCTTCCGTCTCTTCGGCAGAAAGCAACTGGCTGGAACATGTCGATGGCAAACCTAATTTTGCTCCCCCGATTCCGCCTCTCGCCCCGGCAAAGTTTACTGGAAGCCTCTTCATTACCGATTCGAGTCGTCCGATTGCCGAGTGTACGAACTTCAGTTCTTCTCTGCAGGATGCAACAGGGAGTTTTGTTCAAACCGTAGCTCCGGCGGGGGCGGGCACATCGTCTGGAATGCTCGGCTTCATGTTCTGGGCATCGGAGTGTCCATCGTCGAGGAACGTGTGCACTACTCCTCCCAATTCCTGCCAGGGTGGCGTAGGAACCGGAGCCAAGACGTTTGGCATCCCCATACCCATGCTGGCGCTTCGCCAACAATGATGAGATGAACAAGCAAAATTCAAAACGCGTTGGCCGGACGCACCCACGCTGAGATTTGTTCTTTGTCGGTTATTTTCTCTGCCGCGTGGCTGGCTTCTTTCATGTCCGCATAGTGGCCCGTGCGGACTGTGTGCCACAGGTGTCCGTTGCTATCGAGCACGTGGAATAGGAACACTGGGTAACCTTTGGCTTTGAATTTGTCTCTGAGGGCCAGAGCATGGTCCTCGGTTTGGAAGGCCCCAAGCTGCACGGAAAAAGCGGGCTTATCTTTTTCCTTGCCGTCTTTGCCTTTTGCGTCATCTTTGTCTTTATCTTCCTGTGGA
>DASZFK010000658.1:0-2751 GCA_035939855.1 Candidatus Angelobacter sp. | reverse complement strand
CCCAACGATCAGTTCATGTTTGTCTCCAATGTGGGAGGCAATAGCGTGTCGGTGTTCAACATCAACAATGGACCTCCACCGGCCAGCCCAACGGTCGCAACCGGCCAGCATCCTTTCGGGATGGCCTTGGATGGCATGGGCAACTTCCTGTTTGTGGCCAACAAAGTGGACAACAACGTCTCGGCCTTTGCGGTGAACTCAACCTCCGGCGGACTCATGTCCGTGAACGGCTCGCCTTTCGCGGCGGGTGGCAGCGGGCCGGCCGGCATCGTGGTTGTGGCGAAACAGTAAATCGATCCTTCCGAATGTTGCCGCAGAATTCACAGATGAACGCGAGATAAAAAAAGCGGCTTCAGCAACAATCCGCTGAAGCCGCGAAGACTGCAATCTGACGACTGAGCAAAGCTCGATCTACAGGGAGCGCAGGAAGTTAAGAACGTCCTGCTGTTGGCTGGCTGAGAGATTGTTGTCGAAGATCAATTCGACGGTGGTGGCTTCGCCGCCCTGGCTCTCGTGGGCCTCGATGGCGCAGAGCAAGTCGGTGCAACGGCCATCGTGCAGCAGGAAGATCCGCTGTCCCAGGCCCCACAAGGGAGCCGTGCGGAACTGGTCGCCGCCCGCGCCGCCCTGCCCGACGTTGTCGTTCAACACCGTGCCCATATGATGGATCTCGATATCCGAGAAGGCATTCACTGGGGCGTTGCCCAGACTGGCGGTGATACTCGACGCCTGCGTGGTGCCGGGTGCCGGGTTGTGGCAGATGGCGCAGCCGACCGCACTGAACAGGGAGCGGCCATTGGCGATGGAAGCAGCGCTTACAGCCACTCCATTCCGTATCACGCCACCGGTAGGCGGCGGAGCCGCCAGCCGCATGAAGTTGGCAAAGGCCGAGACGTCATCCAGAACTGCGGCGTTGGGTGACGAGTCGGGGTTGGATGTGTCTTCCGGGTAGCCAGTCCCGGTCAGGTTCAAGCAGTTGGCCGGAAGTCCGCGGCCACCAGTGCCGCCATTGCCGTCTTCTCCGGGCAGCGGACGGTCCTGGGTAAACAGCAGGTTGCTGATGCCCATCTCCACGTTATACGCCTCGCCGGCGAAGATGTGCCCCGACTTGTTCTGCGCCTTCCAGCCAAAGCGGCTGATGGTGCCGTCGTTGCCGTTGTGATTGAAGGTCCCACCGATCCCGACGTTGTTGTTCAGGTTATTGGCTTGGTTGTTGAGCAGGGTTGAATCGTCCAAGTTCTCGACTAAGCCCATGCCAAAGACCGGCGTAGGAATGCGGAAGATGAGGTTGTTAGCAGCCGCTGCAGCAGCAAAGCTGGGCTGCGCCAACGTGCAAGCGCCGGCATCCGGGCGTCCGGAGACGGTGAATATGGTTTCTACGCCGCCATTGGGGTTGTTGGTGTTGGCGGTGCCGTCGGCATTAAAGAAGAAGGGGAAGCGGGCTTCCCGGGTAGGGCCGTTGGCGGTAATGAAGGCCGGGGTAGTGTCTCTGGGCGCGGTGCCGTTACTGGTGAACTTGAACTGGGGATTGACGGCAGGACCGGTGCCGCCGACCGCAGGTTGCGCGTGACAGGAAGAGCAGCTATTCGAGTTAAAGCGCGGTCCCAGGCCGTTGTTGCCTGTGGGGCTGCCGGAAACCGACTCCACGTCTTGGAAGCGTTTTTGACCGTCACTGAAAAAAGCGGCGAGCCCGGCATCGGAAGCTACCGAAGCGAGTGCCGCACCTGTGCCGCGATTGCCGCCCTGAACTCCAGGGTCGGTTTGGGCAAACACCATCCCAGCAAGGACGATGGCCGCCAAAGCAAACGTAATAACCGACGCGAACTTAGCAGATTTCATATAGAGAATTCTCCTGTTGTTTCTCAATCTTTTTTGAATAATCAGGTTCGACCCGTTCGCTGCAACGCTAACGGTGTGGCCCTCCTAAATGGAACTCAAGAAGTACGCCTTCTGCGCGTGCGAACAGGGTAGATTGGGTAGGTTTGGAACCAGCCGCACCCGGAATTCAAGACAGCCCGGAACTGACTGAAACTGAAGAGGTGACGGCCCAGATCGCTGAATGTTAACCTTGGATAACGGAAAAACAGAGCGCCTGAACGCGGAACAGATTAACACTTACTAAAATGAAGTCAAGAGGAATAAAAGAACCAATGGCTTAATGGCATTATTATTAGTATTTGTTAATATTATTGGCCCAATGGCCTTGTCCAGGTACAATCCTCCAGATACAGGGTGAGCCGTGCGAACCTGCTTTTCGCGAGGGGCAATAACGAAAATAGCTCTCCGAGGCTGGAGACCCATTTGATCAGGAGCAACTGGCGGGACGAAAGGTTCCTTCGACTCGCAAGCTCACCTCATGATTGGGCGCGACCGCTACGCGACCCAAAAATGAAGGGCGTGAGTCTTGCCGAACCCACGCCCATGATGAGCACAGCTAATGCTCGCGTCGTCTGAAAGAATAAGCTGACTCGCATGATTGAAGTGTCATCATTCCGTCAATAGATTGTAAAACTTCGACGAGAGCCGATATCGCCGCTCCAAAGCGAGGAACGCTACAGTGAATACGGGGCTAATTCGGATTGCAACCAAAGTAACTTGTCCAAATTGACGTGGCTATTTACTGTTGGCTCACCTTCAACATTCAGCAGCTTTTTTATGCAGGTCAGGAGAATTCATGGCAGCAGGACAGATCACGTTTATCGAATGCCCCTGGGGCGATACATTTCCCGTCAGAAAAATCTCCGATCGGTC
>DASZFK010000657.1:0-3447 GCA_035939855.1 Candidatus Angelobacter sp. | reverse complement strand
TTTTGGGTTCAGCTTTCGCTTCCCGGTCGACGCTGCGTCGGCGCGACTCTCATTAGCGGGAGACGGAGCATACAAAAAATGAAAGATGGAATGGAATCCACAGCCGCACGCCAAGCCCCTGAGCCAGCCCATGAAGAATTTGTGAGCCGTAAGTTGATTCGGCCCTCTTTGAGCGCTCCTCCACAGCGGACAGAGCCGGTTTCCGAGCGGCGTGAACGCCTGGAGCGTACGGACCGTATGCCCTCGCCGAGAAGGGTTAATTCTGCCGACCAGACCCACGCGGAAAACTTTTATTACCAAAAGCAGATTCAGAGCCAGACCCCGGTGGTTGTCGTGTTGAAAGATGGCGATCAGATCCAAGGGTTAATTGAATGGTATGACAAGAACTGTATCAAGCTGACCCGTCCTGGTGGGGCCAACCTGCTGGTGTATAAGCCTGCAATCCGTTATATCTACAAGGCTGGCGAAGTCCGGAACACCTAGAACGACTGGGTAATTGGGTGATTTGGTAATTGGGTAATTTGAAACCTCAAGTTCGCCCTTGAATCCAGGCACAATTCGACACACCATTCACCTAATCTCTTCTCACCTAATCTCTTCCATTGACAATGCACGTAAAAGTCCCTTAGTATCTGCAAGTTACACTCTGCAACGCAACTTAGGAGCGCCTGCCAAGTGATCAAGCTCGATATCATCAATGAGGTGGTAACCAAGACCGGTATCACCAAGACAAAGGCTGAATTGGCGGTGGAAACCGTTTTCGGAAGCATGAAAGAATCCCTGGCCAAGGGCGAACGCATTGAACTGCGTGGCTTTGGTGTATTCAACGTACGCCCCCGTAAGACCGGCATAGGACGCAACCCACGCACCGGGGCCGAGGTAAACATCCCCCCGGGAAAGGCAGTCCGCTTTAAACCCGGTAAGGAGTTGCAGTCCATCGACTAGCCGGGATTTGCGCGGTTTTTGAATGCCAGAAGATCCTTTGTCTCCATCGTCGTATGAGGTTCTTGATCCTGAACGCCAGGAAGCCCAAGTCATTGTTGTTCACCCGCCGCGCCGGCGCTATTGGCTGCACATTGTTCTGTTCCTGGCAACCGTACTGAGCACCCTGTGTATAGGCGCTCGCCTGCAAGAAAATTTCAACCATAGCCAGGCGATGCTCCCGGTGGGTGATTTTCTCCTGCCCTGGCGTTGGGCGCTCGCCGATTGGCGGCGCTTGGCATTAGGGATTCCATTTTCAGCTTGCCTGTTGGGAATCCTGACAGCTCACGAGATGGGCCATTACGTTTTGTGTGTGCGACGCCGGGTATACGCTACGCTCCCATTTTTCCTGCCCGCCCCTACGCTCATTGGGACACTCGGGGCGTTCATTCGAATCAAATCGCCGATTCGAGCCCGAAGAGACCTCTTCGACATTGGCATTGCAGGACCGATAGCCGGATTTGTGGTTGCGGTTCCGGTTCTCTTCATTGCGCTGATGATGTCCAAGCCGGTAGCTGCGCCTCTCGATCCCAATGGTGACACTCTCACTCTCGGGGCGCCGCTGATTTTCAAGCTTGTGCACTGGGTGCTGAGAGCCATGGGCGGGCAAGTTGCGCTCGCGCAACCCGACGTGAACCAACTCTTTCTTCATCCAATGGCCGTGGCTGCCTGGGTGGGAATGTTTGCCACTGCATTGAATCTGCTTCCGGGAGGCCAGCTCGATGGAGGACACATCGTCTACGCGCTGAGTCCTCGGGCCCACCGTAGAAGCTCATGGCCGATCATCGCCGGCTTGCTGATGTTGTCATGGTTTTTCTGGGGAGGCTGGCTGCTGTGGGCGGTGGTGCTGAAGCTTACTGGGAGGCATCCGCCTGTGCCGCAATTTCCAGAGTTAGACAATAAGCGAAAACTGCTGGCGTTCTTTGCTTTGCTGATGTTTGTGCTTACGTTTGCCTTTGATCCGTTTCCAGGATCAGGTTGGGGAAGTGTGCTGAAGATGATCAGGAGACAATGAAACAAACAGAGATGCAAAAGCAGAAGCCCCGAGTTTGTGTTGACCCATTCACCTCGACCAGCGGCTCGCTATAGGCCCTTGCCGACCTGCTTTCCCTCGTAGTCTCTTTTCAGATTCTTCGTGAGTGCGATCTTTAATCAGCCTTCAGGCTGCAGCTCGGGCTCCGGGCTCACTGCCAACCGGGTAAATCGGTCAACCACTCGGGGCTTCCATTTTTGCACTTTAAACATTTCATGTTCTCCTCAACCAGCAGTTCGCTATCAGACCCTTGCTGGCCCTCTCGCACTTTTCGGCTTGCGCCGTATGCGAGTGACCTTAACTTGAGCCCCGGACTCGCCGCCAACCGGGAAAACATATTGAAATATCAAAGAACGATTGTGAATCTACGCTCTTTCCAATCTAAGTCAAGAAATTTAATGTGTCTGTAAGTTATACAAAATAAGCATGTTATAAACTGTCCACAGGGGCATGTCGAAGATTTGTGCAGCCTTATTTAAACCGCCTTAAATCGCGTGTAAAAATGCGGTGAAGATTTCGCTTTCAGAGTTTTTGCAAATGTGCAAATGAGGTCCCAAACCGCATGAATAGCGGATTCTCGTAATCGAAAGTGAATCTCCATGAACCGTTGAAGTCATGTCCAAGAGTAATGACGCACCCGGCTACACGAATAAAGTCTATGAGCAGGTTTGAAATTTATAATTTGTACGTTGTAACTTTGATAAACAAAGAATGATCCTTCGCGTGTAAATTTGAAATCGAAGTTCTGATTCCCCATGGAACAGCCGCAATTTGAGTTTCTGGTTGTTTGCCAGGATATTCTTGAATATCGCACCATTACCGGTGCTATTCAGAAGATCAATGGGGCTGTGAACTATACCGCGAATGGTTCGACAGCTCGCGCTTATATTGCCCGCCGCAAGATTGATGGAATCTTTGTAGACACCGGCATCCAAGACGCGTTGGAGCTGATTCAAGACATCCGCAATGGCAGTTCAAACCGCTATTCCGTAATATTTGCCTGTGCCAGGGCCGTCGATCCACCCGCCGTGTTGCTCAGCGCCGGAGCGAACTTTGTTCTGCAAAAACCGTTGCTGGTCGAGGGAATTGCGCATGTATTGGAGACGGCGATACAGATAATGGAAGCTGAAAGAAAACGATACATGCGCCATCAACTCATGGTTCCGGTGCTCATCCGGCAGCGGGAAAGAGAGCAAAGAGCGACCACAGCCAACATCAGCAAAGGTGGAATGGCAGTGCATTGCCAGGACACTTATGAGACGGGCGCATCGGTAGACTTTGCCGTCAGCCTGCCGGTCGGAGAGATCAATGGCCAGGGACACGTAGCGTGGGCCAATACCGACGGATTAATGGGAATCAAGTTTTATCTGCTGCCCGAGCCATACAAAAAATCACTCGCGAGTTTTCTCGACCGGAGAAGCGACCTCAGCGCA
>DASZFK010000656.1:0-2391 GCA_035939855.1 Candidatus Angelobacter sp. | reverse complement strand
ATATAGATGACCTTGACCTGGCCCAAAGTGACATTCGTGGCGCGAACCTCTGGGCAGCAAATTTAGAGAATGCGGATCTCAACGGAGCGAATCTGACCGGAGTAAACTTGAGCTTTGCTAATCTTAGACAAGCATCGTTCGTTGGGACGGATCTGAACAGAGCCAATCTTGAGAATGCGAATTGCGACGGCGTGAATCTCAGCAAAGCGAATCTGATGGATGCTAAGCTCAATTCGGCTTATTTTGGTAACGCAGACTTGCTAGAAGTCACACATCTTACCCAGGAACAGATTGAAACAGCCAAGGGCAATGCTGCTACTCGTCTTCCGGCTGGCCTGCATATGCCAGCCTCATGGAAGAATCACCCGTAGCGATGAGGGTGCTTGGCGGGCTCACAACCTAGAAGCAAAAGACGGGCAAAAAAACAGTTGCCCACCAAAACGGATTGGTAGTTAAGGAAGGTTTCCCAACATGGACTGTGGGCCCTGATCAGACTGAAAAAACTGTTTGTAAAGATAGTGCCCCACTTCAATTGTAGGCAAAAATGAGGCTGTCAAAGCCTCCTGAAGCCGAACAAAACAACAGCTTTCAACGAGTGGCTTGCAACAGGTTCAATATCAATGACTTAGAAACAACAAGTTCCAACGATTTTCATCAAGGTTTTGAATGTGGTTCGGGACCAGGGGGTCGGAGGTTCAAATCCCTCTCTCCCCGACCAAAGCCGACCACCTGGTCTTGCACCAGATGCTTGGCCCGTTGCTTCCGAGTTGTCCGTCGGTCGCCCGCGACACAAGAGTCAATCTGCGCTAGTGAGGTCACGAAACCAATCCTTTCTGTCAGGCCGCCTTTAGCATGCAGTGTTCTGTCGCCGTCGCTGCTCACTTGCTTTCATCATTTCGTTCAAGTCCGCCGCTGGCTGAACCTCGCCGGTATTCTCGAATGTGATTGCCTCTCGGGAGAAGCACTTGAGGAGGAAGACCAGCGGCTTATCCTTTTCGGTTAGCGTCAGGCCGGCTGAAAATTGGCGCACGCTGAGATCGATCCCATTGTCTACTTCGCCTTGGGCACGCAGCGCGGATCGGAAATTTCAACGCGACGGTTCTTGGCGCGCCCCTCGTCGGTGCGGTTATCGGCAACAGGCTTGGTCATTCCATAACCCTTCGACGTGAGACGCGCGGCCGCGATGCCGTGTTGGGTCAGCCAGGTCACGACGGCTGCGGCTCTTGATTCGGAGAGCGTCTGGTTGTAGGTGTCGGTTCCAACATTATCGGTGTGGCCTTGCACCTCGATGTTCAGCGTCGTGTTTTTCTTAAGCAACGCTAGAACCTGCTGCAGCGGCGGCTCCGATGCGGTCTGCAAAGTAGCTTTATTGAAATCGAAGAGCACTCCGTAGATTGCCACGTGACAATCGGCAGACAGGGTTTTGCCCAAGTCCCTGGCGCCGGCATCAGCAACGCTGAAATCCATCCTGCCGCCCCCCAGATGAAGGTAGGCCCATACATTACGGCCTTGCTGGCTGTAATGCGCGAGAATGGCCGAGTCTGCGCTGCTCGACTGCCGCACGATCACCCACCCGGCTTTTTTCAGCGCCGCGGGATATTCCGCCATGAAAAGCGCGTTGGTAAAGCCATCGGGTGCCGTGTACGACTTATGGATAGAACCGCTGGCGACAACTTCCGGCTGGCTTGCGCCCTCAACTGGGACGGTGAAGGGAGCGGTCTCCAAAGCGCCGCCGGTGAGCTTGGATCCGGGCAAGCCGGTCAGATAGGGGAACTCTCCTTTAGCGGGATCAATCTGCTCTGGAACAGTCCCAGGAGCGACGAGAGTGAGGATATAGGGCAGCGGAGCCGGCTTGAGAATCTCGATCAAGATGTGCCTCTCATCGGCGATGGTTACGTTGGCCCATGCCTCTGCGCCATTGTCTTTTGGCGCGAAATGCAGGGTTTCATACATCTGGCCGCCCCGAGGGTCGTCCTTCGCCATCGTCCAGCCGTGAGCCAGAAATGCCTCCTTTACCACCTTCCACGCGGCACGACTGTCGGCCAGGTCCTCCCTATGTCCCGTGACGGACCAATGTTTTCCGGACAAGAGCTTGCCGTCATAATGGGGAACCAGCAGCTCGTTCCAGGGCTCATACTGGGGATCAACATAAAACTTCATCAGACTCGGCACGAAACTAGCCTCATCGGGAAGGGTCGTGGGAGCAGCGGCGAAGCAAAGCCTGCCGGTAAGGCCAAACAACATCACCAACGTTTTCGCCGAACAGCGATTCGCCGCAAGCCGCATGTCTCTACCCCCGAACGCCAACTATACCATCTGCATCGATGCCCGGAAGGATCATGCTTCAGTGAGCCGGGGACAGTCTCCGGTTTTCCCCCCAGGAACCCAAAT
>DASZFK010000655.1:0-6313 GCA_035939855.1 Candidatus Angelobacter sp. | reverse complement strand
GCCTGGTGAGCCTGTATATAGTGCAACGCATCAAGCACCACCATGCCTTCAGCAACAGGAACTTTGTATTGTTGTGGACTGCCCCCTTCGCTAGTCCCACGAAAGACTTCAAGTACCGCTTCCTGCGCCATGCTCCCCTCCTGAAATCTGCCTCGGCTCTTATTTCTCGGGTTTAAAATTACAAATTAGAAATTAAAAATTAGAAATTCATTTGTCTTCCGCCAACAGTTGCTTCAACTCCTCCGGCATCTCCCTGGTGGGAAGCTGCTGGAGCTTCATGCTGTCTCCATCGCGGGAGATCAGGTTGTTCTGCTTGCCCCACACATTGTCGTCGAGGTTGGGGAAGTCGAGACGGCTGTGCGCTCCACGACTCTCTTTTCTTGCAATGGCGCTGCGCGTAACAGCCTCGGAAACCATGAGCATCGACTTCAGATCGCGTGATAGATGCCATCCTGGATTGAACAACCGCGAACCCTCAACGCGAAGCCGCTTTGCTCTTTGCTTAAGATTTGCGAGTTCAGAGAGGGCTTTCTGCAGGTCTTCTTCGGTACGGAAGATGCCAACCAGATTTTGCATGACCTGCTGCAAATCGCGATGCACGGTGTAGGGATTCTCTCCATCCGAGTTATCGAACGGAGCCAGCATTTCGCGTTCTGCCTCGGAAATCTGCGCGGGATCAACGTTCGCTGCTGGAGTCTTCCTGGCATGGTTGGCCGCCGCCAAGCCAGCCCGGCGTCCAAAGACCAGCAGGTCGGAGAGTGAGTTCCCACCGAGGCGGTTGGCTCCATGAAGTCCCGCCGCGGCTTCGCCTGCCGCAAACAGACCAGGAAGAGTGGATTCGGCGGTCTCGGCATCGACGCGGATTCCGCCCATGATGTAATGGCAGGTCGGTCCCACTTCCATCGGCCCCTTGGTGATATCTACATCGGCCAGCTCTTTGAACTGGTGATACATGCTGGGCAGCTTGGTCTTTACATACTCCGCAGGCTTGTGCGAGATATCGAGAAAAGCGCCGCCATGCTCGCTGCCGCGCCCTTCGCGCACCTCGATATAGATCGATCGCGCTACCACGTCGCGGGTGGAAAGCTCCAGCCGCTTAGGATCATATTTCTCCATGAAGCGCTCGCCCAGCTTGTTGCGCAGGATGCCGCCTTCGCCACGTACCGCCTCGGTCACCAAAATTCCCTGCACTCCCGGAGGCCACACCATGCCCGTAGGATGGAACTGCACAAACTCCATATCTTGCAGCGTGGCTCCGGCCTCGTAAGCCAGGGCCATGCCGTCGCCGGTGTACTCCCAGGAGTTGGAGGTCACGCGATAAGCTTTGCCAATACCTCCGGTCGCAATTACCACAGCTTTGGCTTTGAGCACGACAAAACGTCCCTGTTCTCGCCAATAGCCCAGAGCTCCAGCGATGCGGTTTCCATCTTTGAGCAGGCGGATGATGGTGCACTCCATGAACACGTCGAAGCCCATCTCCACGCCTCGGTCCTGCAGGGTGCGGATCATTTCCAGGCCGGTCCGGTCGCCCACATGGCAGAGACGTTTGAAGCTGTGTCCGCCAAAAGCTCGTTGCAAAATATCGCCATCGGAGGTGCGATCAAACAGCGCGCCCCATTGCTCCAACTCGCGGACGCGATCGGGGGCCTCCTGAGCGTGAAGCTGGGCCATGCGCCAGTTATTCAAAAACTTGCCGCCGCGCATGGTGTCTTTGAAGTGCGTCCTCCAGCTATCGGCCTTGTCGACGTTAGCCATAGCTGCGGCGATACCGCCCTCGGCCATTACCGTGTGCGCCTTACCGAGAAGCGATTTGGAAACGACGGCAACCTTCGCTCCCTGGGCCAGAGCTTCGATTGCGGCGCGCAGCCCTGCTCCTCCCGCGCCAATGATCAGAACATCATGTTCGTGAGTTTCGTATTTATCGGTCACAGGATTTGGATGTCCTTTATAAGGCCAGATGCCACCATGCGCACGTAAAAGTCGGCAAAACCGACAGAGACCAGGCTGCACCACGCAAACAGCATGTGGCGCTCATTCAGAAAGCTGAACCTCTTCCAGAGTCCATGCCGCGATTTGTTGGCCGCTGTGCAGGAGAAGCAATCAAGTTTTCCACCCACCAGGTGCCGCCAGGAATGACAGGAGAATGTGTACAGGCTCAACAGAATGATGTTAGCGAGGAAAACCAAAGACCCGATTCCAACGAAAAAATGTCCATCGAGCCAAAAAGCTTCGACGGTATCCTTCCACAAAAAAACGACGAAGATGATCGCAAAATAGAAGAAATAACGATGCAGGTTTTGCAGGATGAACGGGAATCTGGTTTCGCCCCGATACTTGCGGCTCAGCGGCTCACCCACGGCGCACGCAGGAGGATCGAAAAAAAATGCACGGTAGTAAGCCTTGCGGTAGTAATAACAAGTCATGCGGAAACCCAACGGAAAGATAAGAATCAGGAGCGCTGGAGACCAGTGCCAGAAGTGGTGCTGAGGATCAATTAAAGGTGAATAAAAAGGCGACAAATAGGGCCGATGGGCCGAAACGCCAATTTCATTCAGGCAATCGAAGAATTTTCCCTCGAAGGCGCGCAACGTGGCGTAAATACCGAAGCCGCCCAGCAATATCCAAACCGGCAGGTTCTCGACCCACCATGCATCGCGGCGCTGCGTGCGGCCAAACCCTCTCTGCAGAGCAGTGCTCTTGATCTCAGCCAAAGGCCCACCTCCCTGTACAGGTTAATGAAGGAATCAATCCAGATTTGATGTAATTATTTTACTGCACAACACCAATGCCCAGTCTTCGCTTTCAAAAAACCATCAAGTGTACAGCAAATGCGCGAAACTGAGAACAGAGGGTCTCTGCTGTCAAATGTCGCAGGGGCCGGACTGCTTTGGCGTCAAGACCCTCAGGCCCGAAGACCAACCCGCCTGAGTCCCCGAACCGAACGTTGCAAGCCCTTTTGTTGTTGATCGAGACATTATGCGCAACTAAATTGCAATTGTGCGCAACAATCAGAGAATATACGCAACTAAGATCGCCAATGCGCAACTAAGGCCACAATATCTCTTGATTATTGAAAGCTGAAACCAAATGCAGCCTTCTAATCTCTACCGTAGACGCATCGTAAGCAAAGCCGAAGTCTGTTCTGTCGTCTTCATAATCGTACCGGGTAGTTATCTCGTTTTGCAGACATAACCCTGACATTTCTTAGATATGTTCCTGCTATCCTTATACGCAAAATCGCTCTCCTGGCCGGAGCTCTAACCTGAGGTGAAAATTGCGTTGTCTCAACATCTGCTGGAAAGTCTTTCTGGCCGGGCTGTTGCTTGCCGTCCCATCTGTAAACAGCGCCCAGAATGCCAATACGCCGCGTTCCTCGATTACGATTCATGCATATAAATCCGGGCTATTGTCTGGGCTTGGCCATAACCACACCATAACTGCTCCCATCGCGCATGGGACCATCGATACGAAAAAAATGTCGGTTGAGATTTCGGTTTCGACCAAGCAGATGAAAGTTGTCGATGCGGAGGTTCCGGATTCCACGCGAGCCGAGATTCAGGCCGACATGGTGGGCCCGAAAGTTCTTGATACCGACAAATATCCTGAGATACGCTTCCAATCTTCGCGCGTCGAGCAGACGGCTCCTCAACACTATCGCGTTACTGGTACGTTGAGCCTGCACGGAGCCAGCAAGGAACTGAGTTTTGAAGTTACGGGTGGTCCTGATCGCTACCAAGGCAAGGTCAAGCTGAACCAGACGGACTTTGGCATCAAGCCGGTCACGGTTGCGGGAGGCACCATCAAAGTTAAGAACGAGGTATTGCTCGATCTCGACATCTATGCAGCGGAGATGACGAATGGAAACCGCCGTTAAGCGGTCTACACTCCTGAACGTCAACGATATCAGCGGCCACTATGACGATTTTGCCTGGGCGTACCGGCTCTATTGGGGCGACCACATTCATCATGGACTCTTCACCACACCGGGACTCACCCCGAAGCAAGCCCAAGAAACAATGCTTCGCCATTGTGCTCTCCGCGCCGCTGTGCGCCCCGGGATGACCGTGGCAGACGTGGGCTGCGGACATGGAGGAACCGCGCGGTTCCTGGCATCCGAATATTCCTGCTCCGTCCTCGGGTTGACCATCAGTGCGGAACAATTGAAGATTGCACGCAAACTTTCGGCATCGCTCAATGGCTCGGGATCGGTCTGCTTCGAGTTGGACAACGCGGAAACTTTCGAGTTCCCTCCTGCCCACTTCGACTTGATCTGGAACATGGAATCGTCAGAGCATTTTTTTGACAAGCCTGCCTACTTCCGCAAAGTAGCGAAGGCCCTCAAGCCCGGCGGAACATTGATGGTGGCTGCATGGACCGGTTCAATGGAGCATGAGCTTATCCGGGAAATTGCCCGCGTGTTTCTCTGCCCGGAGCTGCAGACGAGCTTCGACTATGCCGAGCAGATGCAGGCGGCCGGACTGAAGGTCGTCCACAGTGAGGAACTGGCCTCGGAGGTTGTTCCCACCTGGGACATCTGCTCCGAACATGCGCGGGCGGCCCGGTCTTTGCTGCCAGTGGTCCCGGAAAAATTCCGCTCCTTTGCCGAGGGAATCGAACTGATGCGGCAAGGCTATCGCAACGGCCAACTGGTTTATTCTGTTATGGTCGCACAAAAGAGGTAAAAGCCATGCGGAGTTCGCGTTCATGGAAACAAGGCGCTTTGTTTCTCGGGTTGGTACTTCTTCTCGGGGCTTTCATGTTTAAACCAGCTCCAGGCAAGGCGCAAAGAAAAGCGGTCGTCGTGGAGCTGTTCACCTCGGAAGGATGCTCGAGTTGTCCTCCCGCGGATGAGTTGCTGAGCCGCATGAACGGGCAGGAGTCCTCAAACGGCGCCACCGTCATTCCCTTAGGGTTCCATGTGGATTACTGGAACTCGCTGGGCTGGCAAGATCGTTTTTCATCCTCCGCTTACAGCGAGCGCCAGCAGCAGTATGCGCAAAAGTTCAAGCTGGAAGGTCCTTATACACCGCAGATGATCGTGGATGGCGCAGCCGAGTTTGTCGGCAACAGTTCCAGCCGCGCTCAGACGACCATTGCGGAGGCTGCCACTCGGCCTCAGCAGGCCGACATTCAACTCTTAGCGAAAGAGCCGGGCAAGGTGCAGGTCCAAGCCAAGCTTTCGGGAACTCCATCCCCTGCCGATGTCATGCTGGCCATAACGGAAGATGATCTAACCAGCAAGGTGGGCGCCGGGGAAAATGACGGGAAAGTGCTGCACCATGCTGCCGTTGTGCGCGATTTTCGACGTCTTGGCCGTTTAAGCAACGGCAACTTTGACCAGACGTTCTCTCTTCATCGGGATAAGGAATGGAACGCAGCCAACCTCCACGTAGTGGTGTTTGTCCAGGCGGCTGATCGAGGTGGAATTGAAGGGGCTGTTTCTATGCCTTGGAACTCATTGGCCGGGACCCATTGAGTGATTGTCGAGCTTGGCCATTTCCTGCGTGAAAAGCGGGTTGGCGGGAAACTGGTCATGCAGCGAAGCAAGTTTCTGGCGGGCGGCGGCCTTGTTTTTAACGCGTAGATCGTTGAAGGCCAGCAGAATGCGGGCAAAGGGAGCAAGGTAGCGGCCATGTTCGGCGACCATTGTCAGTTCTTTCACTCCCTGGTCCTGATCGCCCTTGAGGCCGCCGAGGCGCAGGATCCAGCGGACCGGCGCTGATTTCCCGCCGATAATATATTTGCCCATTCCGGTCGCAACATAGGCGTCATAGTAGCCGGGAGAAAGGGCCAACAGCCGCTCGGCATAGCCACTTGAGGTCTTGATGTACGACAAGGCCGACATGTTCTTCTTGGTGATCAAGGCAGCGCCATCGGCCTGAAGCCCATTGATAAGCACCATGGCGAACAGGGCTTTGACATCATTTTTGTTGTGGTTCAGCAGATCGCGGGACAGCTTCTCCGCCTGGGCGAGCGATTGATCAAATTGCTTCTTCGGGTCTGGCAGCCAGTTGTAGGCAGGACGCGCGTCAAAACTGTCGTCGGAGGAAAACATCTCGCTGCGCAGAATATGCAGCCGGTCAAATTCCCGGAACAACACGGCACAGGCCTGAGCTACCCATGGCAAAGGGTCGTCCTTCGCCAGAGCCTTCGCTTGTTCCGCTCGTTGAAAGGCCTGGTCAAATTGCAGGTTATACATGGACTGAAAACTGCCATCCAAAATGCCTTCCACGCTTTGCATCTGGACCTTGGACTGTGCGGGAGCGAGAGCAGGGAGAAAAGCAAGACAACCAATCCCTATAAACACGCTGAT
>DASZFK010000654.1:0-5323 GCA_035939855.1 Candidatus Angelobacter sp. | reverse complement strand
GAGAAGTTGGCGGCCATGGCCGATCGCGGGGGACTACAACAGGCGTGAGTCAGTTCGAAGAACGGGTGTGCGGATCAGGTCGAGCCACAGCCAAAACCAACTCACCGCAAAGAACGCGATGGACACAAAGGAAACCAAGATCGACCGCAAAGACCGCAGGGAACGCAGAGAAAAGGCAGAAAAGAATTGATTTGATCTGACATTGAATTTGCGAAAAAAACACGGTTTCAAAGGATCTCGAGATATATAGGAGGAGAGACAAATGAAAATCAATGCACGATTCCTGGCTGTTGCTGTAGGAGTATTTACCGGGGTGATGGTTCTTTATTTCACGTTTGAGCTTTGGACCAATCCAGTGGAGTTCACGGGAAAATTTGCGCCGCCCTTGGCCACAGTGGACTATGGCACATTGATCCGGTCTCGTTGGGTCGCAAACCGAATTGCTCCTTATGGAATTGTCATGCTGATATGTGCGCTCAAGAAACAATACCGGCTGATCGGTATTTTGTTGGTCATGCGATTTGGCGTCGATCTGCTCGACGGCTTCGTTCTTACCCTTGGATTGATGCATGGCGTCCATGGCACTGCCACCAATACCACCATGTATGGCGCGTATTTCCTGTGCATTCTGAACATAATCGCGGGAATCTATCTGCTCCGCCAGCCGGACCAGGTGTCTGCGGCGGCTAGCTCGCGATGATTTCGGGAGTGACTGCTAAAGATTTCGTGGACATGGCAGTCAAGCCGTGACACAAGCTCCATAAGAAACACATCCTGTAAAGGAGAGTCATGAATAAGAAACTTAAAACTGCGGTGGTTCTGTTTTATATTCTGGCTGGAATCGCCTGCGCTTATGGTTGCATCTACCTGCTCATTCCCACTTTGCTCCCTTACCATCAGAAATATATTGAAATACCTTTCAAAGATTTGCCACCCAAGGTGGCTAGCCTGTTTATGCTGATCTATCGAGGCGTTGGGGTGGCCATGATTGCGTTGGGCCTGACCCTGGCTATGATCGTGAAAGGCTTCTTCAGCAAAGGCAGCCGCTGGGCGTGGTGGACGATCCTGGTGGAGATGGGCACCGTCCTGATTCCAACCACAATCATCGCTTATACCGTGGGCCCATACACTCCATGGTGGGGAATCGGAATTCTGGTGCTGGTGATGGCTTATGCCCTGTATATTTCGTGGAAAGAGACATCGTGAGAGAGGGATAGGCAGAGCGAAACAATTGTTTTGGACAGCAATAAAATAAGATAGAGGTACAATTCAGGCCATGGATGAAGCGAGCTTACGTCTGCTGCTGCGCGTGACGGCAAGAATCTCTCTCGCCTTTTGCTTAGGCGCGTTTATCTCGGTACCATTACAAATATTCAAGCCCGGCAAACTTGCCGACTGGCTGGTGCGGAACGCTGACCGGTTTCTGATGGTACTGGGCATCTCCCATCTGGTGCATTTAGCCGGGGTTATTTCACTCGCTGTAACCATTGGCTGGCCGCGATTTATCAAAGAGATTACCTGGCCGGTCCTGGTTGGCGGCAACATTATCTTTCTCTTGACCTATGCCGTGGCCCTGGGCGCCTTGGCCCGGCAGGTGCGCTGGAACTGGTCTCTGGCGCATGCGCCAAGGTTCCAGAGTTTTGCTCTGTACGCCATTATGGTGGATTTTACGGGAGGGTTTGTAGTTCGCATTCCCGACTCGATGCTCTACATTATTCCCAGCGCGATCTGCGTTGGAGCTCTGGCGTTCAGGATCGCCGCACATTTTCGCAAAGCGAAGACAGTGCCAAGAACAGCATAGAAGAATTTGTAATTTTGAAATTTATAATTTGTAATTTTCAGAAACCCACCCTTCACAAAGAACGTGAAGGGGCATTTCAAAATTGGAAATTAGAAATTGGAAATTACAAATTCTCTATGCTGCCCGGTCCACTACGGCTTTTTGGCTGCTCGGGCCTGTGCCCCAGCGTCCGATCCACTTGGCGAATTGAAAGCGGATTATGGTTCCCAAAAAGAAGTTGAAAAACTGAAAGAACCCGATGATGGGTGTAAATAGCCCCGGTCCACCTACTCGGAACGAGAGAACATTCCACTTCAGAAAATCCAGGATATAAAGATTCACGATACCGGCGGCGACCGGAGTCAAGCTGTTCTCCTGGTCGGCAGTGACATGGCCTGGCAATATGCTGGTCCACATCCATGAACAATCAAACCATATTGAAGCCGTCGGATTGTCGCTGATGGTTTTGAATCCGCTCAAGGTCATAGGCCCTTGATTTCCTGTGAAGAAGAGCCGGTAGTTCATGCGCCGCAGAAAGTTGTTGTCGGTGTTCACAAAGAGCTGGAACTCGCCGCCTTCAATCGTCAGGTCGCCTCCCAAAACAGGACACTTGATCAGCCCGCTGGGCAAAGCGGCATGAGCCGGATCATTCACAAACCGATCCATATCGTCCGAGGTGATGGTGAGTTGCGTCTCCAGATACGTACCGGCAAGAAGGCCATTCTTGTACCCGGAGAGAACCTCTGTCTCTCCGAGCGTGATATAGCCTTTCATGAGTTCACTCACTTTGAACGTCGCATGATGCTTTCCCATTTTATTTTCACCTTTCAGATTCCGCCGGAATCAAACCGGCATCAGGTCTGCAATTCGTTCTGCCAGCGCTCCGATAGTGCGCGAAGGATTGAATCCAACCGAGGTCGGCACAATCGAGCCGTCAGCAATATAGAGATTCTTGTAACCGAAGACCTCGCCTCGATCGTTCACTACGCCCTTGGAGGCATCCGTCGCCATGTGGCATCCCCCCAACGGATGGGCGGTCACCAGGGTCATGAAATCGACCCAGGCAAAAGGAGGAATGGGCTTGCCGCCGGTGGCTAGAACCATGTTCTTTTGAATCTCGTATTCGGTGTTGGCCAGGGGCTTGGCATCCTCGGGATTCCATTTGAGCTTCAGTATCCGTTGCCAAGGCCAGAAGAATCTGCGTCCCAAATAAAACTGCCCGTTGGCGGCGTCCATGCCCACCGCAAACCAGAGCGCTGCATGTGCGAATTCGTCGTTGGGCCCGGAGAGCTTCTTGAGCACATCGATGATCTCTTTAGGCATGTGCTCTTTCCGGGCATCCAAAAGCCATCGTTTCAGCATGTTTCTCAGCCAGTCTGGCGAGCCGCCATCCTCAATAAAGAAACGCTGCTTATTCTCGGGCTTAGTAAAAAAATCAAGCGCAGCGGTGATCGTGGGACCCACAGTGGGATCCACCACATCCGGTTGCTCGAACGAGGCCGAGATGAAATCGCCGTTGGCGCTGAATCCATCGCCGAGGGTTTGGCTGATGTTACGCAGTGTCTTGAATTCGTCGCGGCAGCGGAGCATCAACTCATTAGTGTTGAGGGTACCGCCTGCCACTACGACGATGCGCGCTGTCTCGCTGCCAGGGATGCGCTGCTGGTTCTCCAGGCGGTCGAATGACACGCGATAACCCTGTTCATAAGGCTCGATCCGGGTGGCGATGGTCAGATGGCGCACCTGGGCGCCATGCTGCTCTGCCAAAGGAATGTAGTTCAGATCGAGGGTGTTCTTTGCCAGCACCTGGCAACCTACATCGCAGTTGCCGCTTTGAACACAGGTACCTTGCCTCACCCCCTGGGGATTGATGAACGGCACGGTGTACTTGTCATTGGTCGGATCGGGACGATCATAGCTGTAGTTGGGATCAAAGCTGATCGCCAGAGGTGGTTTGAAGAAACGATCTCCGTAGCCTGCAGCGGTGGCTGCTTTCTTGAAAAACTTGAAATGGGGAGAAAGCTGATTGTCAGGTAGAGGATTCACCCGCAGCATCTGCCCTACCTTGTCGTAATAGGGCTTGAGTGTTTCGAGGTTGATTTCAGGAGGCCAGCCGGAGTCGAATACCGCTGCCGGAGGCTCTTTCGAAATATTAGCGTAAATTAATGACCCGCCGCCCACGCCCGCGCCTTGCGCCACCATCATCTTGTGCAAAAAACGGAAGTCTAGCCAGCCATTCAAGAGCTGCGGCTGATAGGCATCGTAAATCCAGGGATCATCCAGGGTACGGGGGAAATCTGTAGCTTTCCATCGCCGGCCGCGCTCCAGGATTAATACTTTCTGTCCTTTCTCGGCAAGCCTGCAACCTGTAATGGCTCCGCCAAACCCACTGCCAATCACAATTACATCGAATGAATAACTCATCGCTTCCTCCGTACCTGATTGCCCATCCATAGCTCAAGCTGCTCGCATCGCAAGCTCTGCCCGAAACCGGAGCGCAAACTTGATGATGGGACTGATGGGTTCTTCATCACAAACCTCGCCAATATTTTTGTCAAGCGTAATATTGGTATAAAACGAAGTTGCTTCCCATTTCCCTTTGCCTCTGTGCCGGCAGATTTGGTTGGCGTTCTTCAGCTCCCAATCGAGCCTGGGTCGCACGCATCCTCCGCTTACAGCCAGGCATCACTTTTTAGGAAACAAGGTGTTTGAGAAGTTTCCGCCTAATTCCGCGTGCAAAGAAATAACTTGGGTTAGCACTTTGATTGTGCCAAGGGGCGAGATTAGAAAGAGAGCAGAACAATGAAAGCCACGAGATTATTGTGTCTGTCAGGGGTTTTCCTGCTGCTCAGAGTGAGACCTGCTTTCGGTCAGGGTAATCCGCAGGCGATTTCTAAGTTTTAATTTCTAATTTTTGATTCGTTGCTGCCGGAGTGCAGAACCAAGATCAGGCCTGGATGTAAGCCAAAAGAGCTAAAGGCTAAATCTTCAAGCATATCCTTGGCTGGAACGATGAGCTTCCCGGGGAAGCACGCCTCTCACCTCGTGCTTCCCCAGTTTCAGCAACCAGCGTGGACCGACTGCCATTTGGGAGGACATGCGATCAGCAACGCCCGGTTGTGAAAACGCTACCGGATTGAACTTCCTGCTGCCGCCGATCCACCCGAAGCTTCCGAAAATTCCAGAGCATATTTTTGTCCGGAGAACTGGACCTGATTGAGCGTTCCGTTTCCACTAGCGCTATGTTGTACTTCTGTCGTAGATGAACCTGATTTCTGCGGCAGTTCCACAACTCTCGCGGGAACGGTCGCCACGACTTTGCCCTCTTGAGAAAACGTGGCTTGAACGTTGGGACCTGTGCCATCCCACTTGACTACATATTCGCCCGCCGGCAAGCTTTTTCCGGCGACCTGTACGGCATCGGAAACCTTGAATGTGCCTTTGTGAGAGGCGCCCGCTCCAAACGCGCCCGTGACCAACACCAAACAAAACATCATGATTGCGATCCTGGACCCTAAAGACTTCATGCTTCTACTTCTCCTT